>JAYVST010000065.1:0-3996 GCA_043775255.1 Burkholderiales bacterium | reverse complement strand
CCATCACGAGATTGAACTTGTCGTGGCCATTGGCCGTGGCGGCAAGAGCATTCCGGTCGACACGGCGCAGGACCACGTATGGGGTTACGGCGTCGGGCTGGACATGACGCGACGTGACTTGCAGGGTGAGGCCAAAAAAATGGGCCGACCGTGGGAAATGGGCAAGAGCTTCGATCAATCCGCGCCCATGACGGCGTTGCAGGCAGCGGCCGATATCGGTCATCCGGCCAAGGGCGCGATCTGGCTCAAGATCAACGGCGAAATCCGCCAGCAGGGAGATTTGGCCATGCAGATCTGGAACGTGCAGGAGCAGATCGCCTACCTGTCCAACTTGGTCACGCTGGAACCCGGCGACCTGATCATGACCGGCACGCCGGCTGGTGTCGGTCCGGTGAAAAAGGGCGACAAGCTACAGGGGCATGTCGACGGTATAGGCGACCTCGATATCACCTACGCCGGCTGAAAACGGCGACTTCGGTAACGCCGACCAGCGAAGGCTACGCCGGGAAGATCGTTCCGGTGGGCCGCCTGCCCGGCGCCGGGGTGCTTGCTAACCCAGCTGTTCGCTGGAAACGATCCGCTGTCGCCGGCAGGCGACTTGGAGATGCAGAAACGGCGGAGCCCCGCTTCGGGGCTCCGCCGTGCTGCCGTCGTCCCAGTAAGTGCTGCTCGTCAGGCTGCCGACGCGGCACCGAGTGCCGCGTTGAACGTCGCGCTCGGGCGCATGATCGCAGTGGCTTTCTTTTCGTCGGCCACGTAGTAGCCGCCGATATCGACCGGCTTGCCCTGCACCGCATTCATCTCGCCCACGATCTTTTGTTCGTTCTCGGCCAGGGTTTTTGCCAGTTTTGTGAAACGCGCCTGCAACTCGCGGTCTTCCGACTGCGCCGCCAGGGCCTCGGCCCAATAGAGCGCCAGGTAGAAGTGGCTGCCGCGGTTGTCCAGCTGTCCGGTCTTGGGTGACGGGCCCTTGTTGTTGTCGAGCAGCTTGCCGGTGGCTTCGTCGAGCGTCCTGGCCAGGATCTTCGCCTTGTTGTTGTTGGTCTTGATACCCAGGTCTTCGAGCGACACCGCGATGGCGAGGAACTCGCCCAGCGAATCCCAGCGCAGGTGGTTTTCTTCGACCAGTTGTTGAACATGCTTCGGCGCCGAGCCGCCGGCGCCGGTTTCAAACATCGCGCCGCCGGCCATCAGCGGCACGATCGAGAGCATCTTCGCGCTGGTGCCAAGCTCCATGATGGGGAACAGGTCGGTGAGGTAGTCGCGCAGGATGTTGCCGGTGGCCGATATGGTGTCCTTGCCGCGGATGACTCGCTCCAAGGTAAAGCGCATCGAGCGCACCTGCGACATGATCTGGATGTCCAGCCCGGTGGTGTCGTGGTCCTTGAGGTAGCGTCGGACCTTCTTGATGATCTCGTTCTCGTGCGGGCGGTATTCGTCGAGCCAGAACACGACCGGCGTGTTGGACTGGCGCGCGCGCGTGACGGCCAGCTTGACCCAGTCGCGGATCGGCGCGTCCTTGGTCTGGCACATGCGCCAGATGTCGCCGGTCTCGACGTTCTGCTCAAGCAGGACATGGCCGTGGTCGTCGACAATGCGCGCCACGCCGTCTTCGGGTATCTCGAAGGTCTTGTCGTGCGAACCGTATTCCTCGGCCTGCTGCGCCATCAGGCCGACGTTGGGTACCGTGCCCATGGTGCGCGGATCGAAGGCGCCGTTGGTCTTGCAGAAATTGATGACCTCCTGGTAAATGCGCGCGAAGGTGCTCTCCGGGATGACCGCGTTGGTCTCCTTCAACTTGCCGTCCGGAGCGTACATCATGCCGCCAACGCGGATCATCGCCGGCATCGATGCATCGACAATCACATCGTTGGGTGCATGTAGATTGGTAATGCCCTTGGACGAATCGACCATGGCCAGTTCGGGGCGCTCGGCCTCGCAGGCGCGGATGTCGGCCTCGATCTCGGCACGCTTGGCCTCCGGCAGCGACTTGATTTTTTCCAGCACGCTGGAAAAGCCGTTGTTCACGTGCACACCCAACTCGGTAAAAAGCTTGCCGTGCTTGGTGAAAAGGTCCTTGTAGAACACCTTGACCGCATGGCCGAAGACGATGGGGTGCGACACCTTCATCATCGTGGCTTTCACGTGCAGCGAGAAAAGAATATTGTTTTTCTTGGAGTGCTCGATCTCACGCTCGAAGAACTCGCACAGCGCCTTCTTGCTCATGAACATGCTGTCGATCACCTCGCCTTCCAGCAGCGCGACTTCGGGCCGCAGCACAAGGGTCTTGCCGGTCTTGGTGACCAAATCCATGCGCACCTTGCAGGCGTGCGACAAGGTCATCGATTTTTCACCGTGATAAAAGTCGCCTGCGTGCATGTGCGAGACGTGGGTGCGCGAAGCGGGGTTCCAGTCGGACATCGAGTGCGGGTTCTTGCGCGCGTAGCGCTTCACGGCAGCCGGCGCGCGGCGGTCCGAATTGCCCTCGCGCAGCACCGGGTTGACTGCGCTGCCCAGCACGCGGGAGTAGCGTGCCTTGACGTCTTTTTCCTCGTCGGTTTTCGCCTCTTCCGGAAAATCGGGAATCTTGTAACCGCGCGACTGCAGTTCCTCGATCGCCGCGACCAGTTGCGGCACTGAGGCGCTGATGTTGGGCAGCTTGATGATGTTGGTGCCCGCCACCAGGGTCAGTTTTCCCAGTTCAGCTAAGTTGTCCGGAACTCTCTGGTGCGCCGCGAGGCGGTCGGAGAATTCGGCCAGGATGCGGGCGGACACCGAGATGTCGCTCTCGGCGATCTCGACGCCCGCCGGCGCGGCGAAGGCGCGGATGACCGGGAGCAGTGAATAGGTCGCCAGGCGCGGTGCTTCGTCGGTCAAGGTATAGATTATTTTGGATTTCGGTGCGGTCATGGATGTGGCTTCCGGCATGTTGGGTGGAGGTGTTGGTGTGGATTTGCGAGGCGATAGCAGTATTGTCGGCGCGGCGGCGGGTGCAGCGGGTGCGGCGGCGCAGCCGATAGGCGGGCCTGCCGGCGCGTTCGCGCGCCCGGATTGGCGTTTCAATGCGACCGCAATGATCGCACAAGTGCCGTTTTCGGCGGGTCGGCGCGGTGCTTAAGGTTCAGGCCAACGCGACAACAGACCCATCGGGGCCCGGCGTCAGCGTGGCCCGGTGCTCGTGAAATTCGCCGATTTCGGCGTTGTGGGCGATGCTGATCAATGCCGAATGCGGCAGACGCTCGCGCAACAGTGCGTAGAGCGCGCGCGCGGTCGGCGCGTCGAGTGCCGCCGTCGACTCGTCCATGAAAATCCACTGCGGACGGTTGATCAGGACGCGCGCAAAACCCACACGCTGCTGCTCGCCGGGCGACAGGCGCTTGTCCCAGGCGGCTTCCTCGTCTAAGAGGGTTGTCAGATGCGGCAACTTGCAATCGGCAAGGGCAGCGCGCACCTGATCGTCGGTCACACTGTCGACGGCCGCGGGGTAGCACACCGCAGCTTTCAGCGTTCCCAGGGGCAGATAGGGCCGCTGTGGAAGAAACAGCACGCCTTCGCCCGGCGTCACGATTCGGCCTTGGCCGAAGGGCCAAATGCCGGCCAGGGCCCGGAACAGGGTGCTTTTGCCGCTGCCCGACGGACCTGCGATGAGCCAGCGCTCCCCTGCACCTATGGCGAGGGAGGCGCCGGCGACGATCGGCACCCCTTGCGGCGTGGTCAGGGCCACATCGGTCATGGCGGGTGTTTCTCCGCGCCCGGCGGCGAGTGATTCTTCGGATTCGGCCTCGGCCAAGGCATCCTCGAAGCTGAGCAAACGGTCAACGCTGGCTTTCCATGCGGCAAGATTGGCGTAGGCGTCGATGAACCAGGAAAGCGCCGATTGCACCTGGCCGAAAGCCGAGGCGACCTGCATCAGTTCGCCCAGCTTGATGCTGCCCGAGAAGTAGCGCGGGGCGGCCACCACGATTGGAAAGATGACCGCGATCTGCGCATAGAACA
>JAYVST010000064.1:0-1861 GCA_043775255.1 Burkholderiales bacterium | reverse complement strand
GCAGAGAGTTCGTCGTGCGAGACGGCATAGCCTTCGCTGCGCGCGGCTTTGACCAGGGCGGCCAGCTTGCGCGGCGCCGGCGTGGTTGCGACCAGGCGCGCGATGGTCGGTGCATCGAGAAAAGCGAGAATGGCGCGGCCGCTGGCGCCGCTCGGCAACGGGTGGCGAAAGCCGCGCGCCAGTTGCACCCGTACGAAATGGCGCCCGCCCACCGCCTGCTCGATCTGCACCGCCTCGTCGCCGTCCTGCACGGTGAGAATGAAGGTTTCGCCATGCGCGCGCGCCAACGCGTCGAGCACCGGACGTGCGGCGCCCAGCAGTTCGGGCTCCACCGCCTGCGCCACCCGCAAGAGGGTGATGCCGGGCACGAAACCGCCTTCGACGCGGCGCACGAAGCCGCGCTGGTGCAGGGTCATGAGCGAGCGGTGCACCACGGTGCGGTGCATGGCAAGCGCGCGCGCGATGTCGGCGGTGGCGGCCGGGCCGTGCTCGGCGACGAACTCGAGGATCGCCAGGGTCTGGTCGGCAGTTTTGGAGATTTCCGGCATGGGTGCGTGAGCGGGGCGAATGCTGGTCCTGAAAACGTTGTCCGATTATCGCACGTCGTTGTTCCGATTATCGAACAAAAACCTGAACCTGCGGCGCTTCCGGGCCTCCGACCATGCGCACGCTGATCCACAACATCGGGGAGTTGTTCACCGGCGACCTGGCTGCGCCGCGCTCGGCGGCGCGCGCCCTTGAAATCGAAGGCGGCCGCATCGCCGCCTTTGACCCGCCCGGTGGCACCGGCTACGACATCGAGATCGACGCCGCCGGCGCCGCCGTGGTGCCCGGTCTGGTCGACGGCCATGTGCATCCGGTGATGGGGGAATGGACCCCGACGCAGGATGCACTGGGCTGGATCGGCAACTATCTGCATGGCGGCACCACCACGATGCTGTCGGCCGGCGAACTGCATGCACCCGGCCTCGACTACGACAACCTGAGCGCGGATCTCGTGACCTCGCTGGCGGAAGTCACTGCGGCCACCACCGGGCGGGTGCGCTGGAGCGGGGTCAAGCTGCATGCCGGCACCGCGCTTTTAGTGCCGGGCATGACCGAGGCGCATTTCGACCGCCTGGCCAAAGCGGGCGCGCGGTTGGTGAAGTTCCTCTTCTATCCTTTCGAGCGCGATCCGCAGGAGGCGAAGAATTATGTGCGCTGGACGCGCGCGCGCGGCATGCTTTCCAAAGTGCATACCGGCGGCGTGTCGCGCTCGGGCGTCAGCCAGATCTGCGGCTACGACATCCTGTCCTGGCTGCAACCCGACATCGCCGCGCACATCAGCGGCGGCCCGATCCCGATGAGCGACGCCGATCTCGACCGGGTGATCGACGACACCGCGTTCGCGCTGGAAATCTGCTCTTCGGGCAACTACGCTTCGACCCTGCGTGCGGTCAAGCGCGTCGCCGCGCAAGGCAAGCTCGGGCGGCTGACGCTCGGCACCGACACGCCCGGCGGCACCGGCGTGATTCCGCGCGGGGCCTGGCGCAACATCCTGTACCTGAGCGCGGTGTGCGGCTTAGCCCCCGAGGTGGCCATCGCGGTGGCCAGCGGCAACACTGGTCGTGCCCATGGGCTGGAAGAGGGCGTGCTGGCGCCCGGCCGGCCAGCCGACCTTTCGATTTGCGGGCCGGTCGACGGCTCCGCCGGCACCAGCCTGGCGGATGCGATCGCGCATGGCGACCTGCCGGGAATTTCGTATGTGCTCATCGACGGCGTGGTGGTGGTTGCCGGGCGCAGCCGCCAGACCCCGCCGGCGCGCATCCGTCCGGTCTATTTTTGTTGCACCAAAGGCGGCTGAATGCTGGTCCTCAACCAG
>JAYVST010000063.1:0-14420 GCA_043775255.1 Burkholderiales bacterium | reverse complement strand
GCGCCCGGGGTAGTAGCCGCGCCGCACGCCGATTTGACGAAATCCGGCGCGCGCGTAGATTTCGCGCCCGGCAAGATTGGTCGGGCGCACTTCGAGCAGCATCGATTTCGCGCCATGGCCGCGCGCGACCGCGCAGACTTCGTCCAGCAGCCGCGAACCATTGCCGCGCCGCTGAAGCGCGCGGGCGATCGAGAAATTGAGCAGATGTGCCTCATCGACGGCCAGCATCAGCACCGCATAGCCGACCAGGCCGGCAGTGTCGCGGTACAACCAGCAGCTGTAGCCGGCTTCGAGCGAATCGCGAAAATTGCCATGGGTCCACGGAAATTCGTAGATATCGTTCTCGATCCGCAGCACCTCGCCCAGCGCGGCATCGGTCATCGGTTGCAGTGCCGGGCCGCCGGCCTTGAGTACCGCACTCATCGGAAGCGCCGCGTGTGGCACGTCGCGCGGCATGCCTGCGCCGCGGCCTGCATGGGCCAACCGGCCTTCACGCGGCCTTTCGGGCTGCGCGCGCGGCCGCCTGCTCGCGCACATCGAGCGCTACCTTGTCGCGCAGATAGAGCGGACCGGCTAAGCCGGCGTCGACACCCGCGCCCGCCGCAAGCGCGCGAGCGCCAAGCACGGCGACCGCGCGCGCGCGCGGAAATGCCTGCGCATCGATATGCTCGAACCTGTAGGCCTGCGACAGCGCCTCGGAATGCACGGCGAAACCGCTGCCGCGTCCGGCCCAGAATCCTGCAAGCGGCGGCAAGGCCTGTGGGTGCGCGATCTGCGGTGCGAGCGACGCCTGCCAGTGCCCCTCTGCCATACGATAGGCGGCGATATAGAGTTCGCCCATGCGGGCGTCGAGGCAGGCCAACACGTGCTCGCACCCGCTGTCCTCGGCCAGCGCCTCGAGCGTGACCACCGGCACCACCGGCAGGTCACCCGCGAGCGCTAAGCCCTGGGCCACGCTGCAGCCGATGCGTAAGCCCGTGAACGATCCCGGACCGGCGCCGAATGCGATCCCGTCGAGTTGCGCCACGCTGGTGCCGGCCTCGGCCAACAGCCGCTCGGTCATCGGCAATAGCAACGCGGAATGGCGCTGACCCGCGTGCTCGACCCGTTCGATCATGCCGCTATCGGTGAGAATCGCGCACGAACAGTATTCGGTGGAAGTTTCGAGGGCGAGCAGGCGCATGATTGGGCGCGCGATCCGGGGCGGTCGGGCAAGGCGAAACAGTCGCGGAGTATAGCGGCTGCATGCCGGTGCCCGGCGTCGCCTCCAGTGCCGGCCTCCGCGCCGCCGACTCTCCGCTGCCGCACCGTGCTAACCGAAGGGATTGTCACCCGCGCCGGGCGCGCGCGCACGACCGGCGCGCCGTGGCGTGAATTCATCTTCGATGTTGTCGCGGTAGTAGCTCCAGGGTGAATTGCTGTCCATGAGCCGGCGCGCGATCTCGCGCCCTACCGCCGAATACTCGAGGATTTCGCCGCTGGCAAGTTCGACTTCGAGCACGCACCGCGCTGGGTCATAGCCGACCGACCGCAAGGAGCCGGCCACGATGCGTTTGCGTTGCACTTAAATCCTTAGAGAATGCGGTTGAACCAGAACATGGATAACCCGGCGGCCAGCACCGCGAGCAGGGCTGCGCCGGCCGCAAACAGGGCGCCGACCTCGATTTCCTTCTTTTCCAGCGTCAGGCGCGAGGAGAGCGATTCGTAGACGGCCTTGAGGTCGGCAGCCGTTGCCGCCTGGAAGTACTGGCCGCGCGTGACGTTAGCGATCTGCTTCAAGGCCTCTTCATCGAGCTTGACGCGCATCGACCAGCCCTCGAAACCGATGGTCTCGCCTTTGGTGGTGCCGATACCGACGGTGTAGACGCGCACGCCACGCTCGGCCGCCGCCTTGGTAGCCGCAGTGATTTCCGGACCGGCGGTGCGTTCGCCGTCGGACACCAGGATGATCGCGCCGCCATTGTAGGAACCCGGCGGGACCGGCTTGAAGGCTTCCTTCTTTTCGGCAGGCGGTCGACCGAATGCAGGACGCGGACGATCCCCTTCGTTGAGAAGCCGCTTGAGTTCAGGGCCGGCATCGGGAAACAGCGCGATCAAGCCGACGACGATGGCGCTGCCGATGGCCGAGCCGCGTTGCGACTGGAAACGGTCGATCGCGTTTATCACGTCCTCGCGATTGACGGTCGGGTACTGGACCACCGAGGCGGTGGCCGCGAAGGAAACGATGCCGATGCGCACGCTGCGCGGCTGCTCCTTGACGAAGGCCTTGGCGGCTTCCTGCGCCACCGCCATCCGGCTCGGCTTGACGTCGGTCGCGCGCATGCTGCCGGACACATCGATGGCCAGCACGATGGTTTCATGCTGCGTCGGCACTGCCACCACTGCGGTGGGCCGCGACACCGCGAATATCATCAGACCCACCGACAGCAGCAAAAGCAGGGGCGCCACATGGCGGCGCCAGCGCGGCCCGCCTTCAAGGGCGGCGCGCACCAGCGCCAGATTGGCGAAGCGCAGACCGGCGCGCCGCTTGCGCCGCAGCAGCCAGAGGTAGGCCCCGGCTAAGACCGGCAGCAGCAGCAAGAGCCAAAGCATTTGCGGCCAGATGAACTTCATGCCAGCTCCGTCAGGTGGCGCGGCAGACCGCCGCCGGCCAGTTGGCTCACGCGCTTGCGCAAGTCGGCGAAACGCATCACCGCGTCGATCACGGTGTCGCCGGTGGAAAGTTCCAGCACGTCGACGCCGGCTTCGGCGAACTGCTCGCGCAGTTCGGCTTCGCGCTTTTCGGCAGCCGCGACGAAACGTCGACGAAAGCCCGCGTCATGGGTATCGACATGCAGTTGTTCGCCGGTTTCGGCGTCGCGCACCAGCACCATGCCTAGGTCGGGCAACTCCATCTCGAGCGGGTCATACAGGCGCACGGCGACGACTTCATGACGCTGCGACAGGCGTGCCAGCGCACCGGCCCAGCCCGGTTTGCTGATGAAATCGGACACCACGAAAATGAGCGAGCGGCGCGGAATGAAACGGAACGCGTTCTTCATGAACGCTGCGAGATCGGTTTCGCTGCCGCTTGGCCCCGCCTTGTGGCCGAGCATGCGGTTGAGGATGTGCAAGACCTGCAACCTGCCACCCTTGGCCGGGATCACGCCGTCGACCCGATCGCCGTAGATGAGCGCGCCGACCCGATTGCCGGTGCGGGTCAGGATGCGGGCCAAGAGCGCTACGAATTCCGCCGACAGGGTCCGTTTTTCCACCGTGTCCGAGCCGAAATCGAGCGAGGCCGATAGATCGAGCAGAAACCACGCCGCGACTTCGCGGTCTTCGTGGAACTCGCGCACATGCGGCGTGCCGGTCCGCGCCGTCACATTCCAGTCGATGTGACGCACGTCGTCGCCGTACTGGTATTCGCGCAAATCGGCCAGGTCTAACCCGAAGCCGCGAAACAGGGTGCGATAGTTGCCGTGAATGGCGCCATCGAGGCGGCGCAGAACCGTCCACTCGAGCCGGCGCAACATGGCCTCGGCGCCCGCCTTGGGCGCCAGGCGTGAGCCGACTAAGCGCAAATCAGGCGGCGGCCTTGACATGCGCCTCCAGCGGCTTTGCCGGCGCCGCGATCTGGCGCATCACCTTGTGGATCAGCATGTCGGCGGTCATGCCCTCGGACAATGCCTCGTAGGTCAACACCAGCCGGTGGCGGAACACGTCCGGCACCAGGTCGGTCACGTCTTCGGGCAGAACATAGCTGCGGCCACGCAGGAAAGCCAGCGCCCTCGAACCCTCGATCAGATGGATCGGCGCGCGCGGCGACACGCCGAAAGAGATGAAGCGAGCCAGATCCGCCAGGCCGTGTTTGGCCGGATCGCGTGTCGCGCCGGCGAGCTTGACGGCGTACTGCATCAGGGAGGGTTCGACGTACCCGGTGCGGCATTCGCGCTGCAGGGCCGCCAACTGCTCGGTAGTGGCGATCGCGCCGACCGTCTGCTGCACCGCCGCGGTCACCCGATCGACAATGACGAATTCTTCCTCTTCGGTGGGATAGCCAACCAGCACTTTCATCATGAAACGGTCGACCTGCGCCTCCGGCAGTGGATAGGTGCCTTCGGTTTCGATCGGGTTCTGCGTCGCCATCACCAGGAAGGGCTGGGGCACCTTGTGCGTCTCGCCGGCGATGGTGACCTGGTATTCCTGCATCACCTCCAGGAGCGCGCTTTGCACCTTGGCCGGCGCCCGGTTGATCTCGTCTGCCAACAGCAGATTGGCGAATACCGGTCCCAGGGCCGTGGCGAATTCGCCCGTTTTCTGGTTGTAGACGCGGGTGCCGACCAGATCCGAGGGGACCAGATCGGGCGTGAACTGGATGCGTTTGAAATTGCCGCGGATGGTGCGCGCCAGGGTCTTGACCGTCAGCGTCTTGGCCAAGCCCGGCACCCCTTCGACCAGCAGGTGGCCCTGCGCCAGGATCGCCACCAGCACCCGTTCGAGGAAATGGTCCTGCCCGACCACGACCTTCTTGACTTCGTAGAGCAGGCGCTCCATCAGAGGCTTGACTTCTTCGCCGGCGGTTTCGTTCATCGCGTCTCCCATGCTGGTGGCACTCAGGTTGTTTCTAGAATGGCGATACACCGATCGCGCTGGCGGCGTTTTCGATCGGAACGGCGAAGCCGATGCCGATGAATACCCGCTGACTGGTCGGATTGAGAATGGCGGTGACGATACCGACGACCTGGCCGTCGGCTGTGACCAACGGCCCGCCCGAATTGCCCGGGTTGGCCGCCGCGTCGAACTGGATCAGGTTGGAAAGCGATCGCTTCCCTTCGGGCGAGACGAACTCGCGGCGCAGGCCGGACACCACGCCGGCGGACGCCGACGGCCCGATGCCGAATGGAAAGCCGACCGCCACCACATGGTCGCCGATGGCCAGGTCGCCGGTCGAGCGCAGGGTGGCCGGCTTCAAGTCGTCGGGGATGGTCTTCGCCTGCAGGATCGCCAGATCGTGCTCCGGCTTGACGCCCTGGACAGTGGCTTCGGATTCCAGCCCGTCGGCAAAGGTCACCTTGACCCGCTCGGCGCCGGAAATGACATGCATGTTGGTGAGAATAATGCCCTTGTCGACGATCACCACACCGGTTCCGACACCGCCCTCCATATCGGCCTCGCCTGTGGCGCCGCTGAATACGCCTTCGACCCGCACCACCGAGGGGCTGACCGCAGCGAACGCCTTGGTCGCAATCGACGGAGGCGCCTTGTTTTCGAGCGAACTCAGCACCGCGTTGTCGATGTCTTCCTGCGTGATCTCGCGCGCGCCGGTGGCGCCGCGTTGCTGCACCATGATTGCGCCTGCGGCGATGAGCATGCCGGCGGCCAGCATCAACCAGCGTTCGTGGCGGCGCGCAAACCCCCTGATACCGCCAGGCTTGGCAGCGGCCTGTGGCGCCGGTGCGGATGCGTTTACAGGCGCGCCTACGGCTTCGCCCGCGGTCGGTGCAAACGTCCCTGCGTTTTCAAGATCGGTTCGCCGCGGCAAAGCGGCACGGCTGTACAGGGGAACGCGTTTCATGGAATGCCGGCGGCGGGTGAGAAATCGGGTCGGGGCTAAAAGGTAACACAGGCCGGCCGGCCTGCCCACAAAAGCCCCGGCCGGCCGCCCAAGCCAATGAAAGCAGCCGCATGCTTCATGCCAACCCAATTTTCGTCCGATGAAGTCGCCGACGCCTGGGTGCGAACGCCGACGCCCCTGCAAGCCTTGCTACCGCTCGCGATAGATGTCGCGTCCGTGCTCGCGCACCTGCCGGCGCAACTCGTCGCGCTCGGCCGGGCTCATGCGCTGCCCGCCCGTGCCTTCCTCGCGGCGTGGTCCGGAAGCATCGCGGCGCGCATCGTCAGGGGATACGCGTCGGCCATCCGGTGCGAGGGCGCGTTCCGGAGAGTTACCACGCCGCATCTCATGACCGCGACCGTCCGGCCCGTGCGGACGCCCAGGCTGCGCCCACGCCGACTGGGCGGCAAGGAGCAGCAGGGCAACGGTGAGAAGCGGCGATTTCATGAATGACTCAGCGCGACAATTTACCCCAAGCCCGCCACCATTGGGCCGGCGGGCCGCAGGCGTTGAAGATCGGCAAAACCAGGAGGCATGAGCGGAATAACGGCATGCTTCGCCTTCGAGTTGACCCATGCTACATGCAGCGTGTGCTGTCAGTGGTAAGCAGTTGTAAGCCCTCGGGCCGTTACAATCGACCAATGGAAATGGACGAATTCGACTACGTCATCGTCGGTGGCGGCAGTGCCGGTTGCCTGCTTGCCAACCGCCTCTCGGCCGATCCCTCCAAACGGGTCTGCCTGCTGGAGGCAGGCGCGGCGGACAACTGGATCTGGATCAACATCCCGGTCGGCTACCTGTACTGCATCGCCAACCCGCGCACCGACTGGATGTTTCGCACCGGCAGCGAAGCGGGGCTCAACGGACGCGACATCCACTATGCGCGCGGGCGCGGTCTGGGCGGCTGTTCGCTGATCAACGCGATGATCTACATGCGCGGGCAAAAGCGGGACTACGACCAATGGGCGGCACTCACCGGCGATCCGGCCTGGGCCTGGGAAGCCGTGTTGCCCGCCTTCCTTGCGCATGAGGACAGCCACCGCGGTGACGGCCGCTTTCACCATGCCGGCGGCGAGGTGCGCGTCGAGGAGCAGCGCCTGTCGTGGAAGATTCTCGACCGCTTCGCCCAGGCCGCCGAGCAGGCCGGGATTCCCCGCGCCGATGATTTCAATACCGGCAACAACGCCGGCAGCGGCAGATTCGAAGTGACACAAAAGACCGGGGTGCGCTGGCACGCGGCGAAGGCCTTCCTGAAGCCGGTGAAAAAGCGCACCAACCTGGTGATCCGCACCCTTTCGCACGCGCGCCGCCTGGTGTTCGAGGGCAAGCGCTGTATCGGCGTCGAGGTGCGCAACAGCGGTCCCGACGGCCCCGCGACCTGGCTGGCACGGGCCCGTGGCGAAGTTGTCTTAGCGGCCGGCGCGATCGGCTCGCCGCAACTGCTGCAATTGTCCGGCGTCGGCGCCCCGGACCTGCTCGCGCGCCACGGCATCGAACCGATCCACTTCTTGCCCGGCGTCGGCGAAAACCTGCAGGACCACCTGCAGTTGCGCATGGCGTTCAAGGTGCATGGCATCAGGACCTTGAACACCATGGCCAACAGCCTCTGGGGGCGCGCCATGATGGGGCTTGAGTACGCGTTCCTGCGCAGCGGCCCACTGACCATGGCGCCGTCGCAGTTGGGGTTGTTCTGGCAATCCTCCGCCGAGCAACTCACCCCCAACCTCCAGTATCACGTGCAGCCGCTCTCGCTCGACAAGTTCGGCGACCCGCTGCACGCGTTTCCGGCATTCACCGCGTCGGTCTGCAATCTGCGGCCGACCTCGCGCGGGCAGGTGCACATCGTATCGGATGATCCCGACGTAAAACCCGCGATCCGTTGCAACTACCTCGCAACCGACGTCGATCGCACGGTGGCGACAGCGGCGCTCAAGCTCACGCGCCGGATTGTCGGCATGCCGGCCTTGCGCGCTTACGCTCCGGAAGAATTCCTGCCGGGCCCGCAGGTCCAGAGCGACGCGGAACTGGCGCAAGCCGCCGGCGCCATCGGCACCACGATATTCCACCCGGTCGGCACCTGCCGCATGGGACAAGTGAATGATCCACAGGCGGTGGTCGATGCGCAGTTGCGCCTGATCGGCGCCACCGGCTTGCGCATCGCGGACGCGTCGATCATGCCGACCATCACCTCGGGCAACACCAACGCACCGACCATGATGATCGCAGAGCGCGCCGCCGCCATGATTCTTCAACATTGACCGCGTCACGGCCCCTCCCCGTCCTGGGCGTACGGATCGGCGCGCTGGATTTGAAAAATCCGGTGATTTGCGCCTCCGGTGAACACGTCTTGACCGAAGCCGGCATCCGTGCCGGCTTAGCCGCCGGCGCTGCGGTCGTGGTGGCGAAATCGATCAACGAAAGCCAGGCCGCGCGCGATCAGCTGGCGCAAACCGCGTATATGCGTACCGCCGAGGATTGGCAAGCCCTGCCATGGCAAGGCACGGGCGGCAGCGTGTTGTGCCGATCCGGCCTGCAGCCACGCACCTGCGAGGACTGGATCGCCGCGGTGGCGGCGCTTGACCGCGAAGCCAGGACCCAAGACGCCTACGTCGCCGCGAGTCTGATTCTTGGCGATCTCGATGCTGCCGTCGCGCTGGCCCGCGCCGTCGCGGCCGCCGGCATCCGCGTGCTTGAATTCAACGTCGGCACGCCGTACGGCGACGAGGCGACGCACGGCGGAGTTGCGACTGAACGCGCTGCGGCCAGGGTGCGCCTGCAGGTCGAGGCGGTCACGCGTGCAGTCGCCATTCCGGTCTGGGTCAAGCTCACCGGCCAGAGCGAGAACGTGACGGCCCTGGCGGCGGCCGCGCGCGACGGCGGCGCGGCCGCGGTGACGATGATCGGGCGCATGCTCGGCATGTTGCCCGACCTCGACACCATGGCGCCCGCGCTGGACACCAACCTGGGCTACGGCGGGCCCTGGGCTCTGCCCCTGACCTGCTATTGGCTGGCGCGCTCGCGACGCCACCTCGGCAGCGGCTTTCCCCTGCTTGGCACCAACGGGGCCCGTTGCGGCACGGATGTGGCGCGCATGCTGCTGGCCGGCGCCAGCGCGGTGGAAATGTGCTCGGCGGTGATGACCGGCGGCTTCCCCGTGCTGCGTGCGGCCATCGACGACCTTTCGGCTTATCTGCAGGCGCATCGGGAGGATGCGGCCGCCATCATTGGCCGGGCCGGCGATCGGGTAAAGACGTTCGCGGAACTACCCGCGCGCGGCGCCCTCTGGCGCGACTACGTACCGCACGCCACGCTCGAGGTCTGAGAGGCCCCTGCCGGAAGCGGGCGCTATTTCGCGGGATCGACCAGCTTCAGGTCGCTGATCAGTTTGCGAAAATGCCGGTCCTCGGCATCGAGGGTGACGCGGAATTGTTCTGGATCCATGTACATGGTGCTGTTGAAGGACTTCCTGGTGGCGTCGACAAAATCTGCCGATTTCATTGCCTCGGGAATCGCCGACACCCATTTCTTGATGACGGCCTCGGGCGTGCCGCGCGGCGCGAAAAAGCCGAACTTGGTGACATCGACCATGTCGAGACCGCCTTCGCGCATCGTCATGAAGTTCGGCATCAGCTCGGAGCGTTGCGGGCCGGTGAGCGCCAGGGCGACGAGCTTGCCCGCGTTCACGTGCGGCATGATGGCGTTGGGCAGGCCCACCACCATGTCGACGTTGCCACCGAGAATGGACACAACCGCCGGCCCGATGCCCTGATAGGGCACGTGCAAAATCCTGAAATTGGCCGTAGCGGCGATCGCTTCGCCCGCCAGGTGGGTGGTGGTGCCGATGCCGGCCGATCCGAAACTGATCTTGCCGCTGTTGGCGCGACCATAGGCCACCATCTCGGCCAGCGTCTTGTAGGGCGCATCGGGCCGTACCGCGAGCACGAACGGCGTGCCGATCACGTTGCCCAGCGGCACGAAGTCGTTGCGCGTATAGGGCGTTTTGGTCATGTTGGGTATCACCGTCATGGCGCCGGTGCCGGTGTAGAGCAAGGTGTAACCGTCGGGATTGGCCTTGTGCACCGCGCCGGCGCCGATGATGGTGCCGCCGCCGGCGACATTGTCGATCACCAGGGACTGGCCGAGAATGCGTTGCAAGGCCGGGGCCAGGAGACGCAATTGTTGATCGGTGCCGCCCGGAGCATAAGGCACGACGACACGGATCGGGCGGGTGGGGTAGTCCTGGGCAAGCGTGACTGTGCCGGCCGGCAGGAGCATGGCCGCGAAGAGCAGGATGCGACGATGTCGATTCATGGAATGTGCCAATGCGGCGTTATCGGACTAAGGTTGCAGCGTACCCGTTGTCGCGCAAATTCATGCGCCGAACGTGACCCTGTGCGGAACTTGCGAAGCTGGGTCAACGCGTCGACGGCACTACCTGAGATTTCGCTCCCACAAGCCGAACACCCTGCCCCAGGCTTCTTCCGACGCCACCGGCGCATAGACCTGACGCTCGGGAAAGCAGAAGCCGTGTTGGGTGCCGGCAAAGGTGTCGATGTGGTGGCGGGTGCCGGCCTTTTTCAACGCCTGCGCAAGCGCCGGGATCACGCCGGCAGGCACATGGGCGTCGGTCTCGGCAAAACCGTAGTAGAGCTCGCCCTGTACATGATCGAAGAGCAGGTGCGGGGAATCCGCTGCGTCGGTGACGATGCCCACGCCGTACAGGGACGCGGCAGCCTTGATGCGGGTCGGAAAGCGCGCCGCCACGGTCGTGATGTAGCGCCCGCTCATGCAGTGGCCGACGCAGCCGACCGGCCCCGGCTTGACCTTGTCCTGGGCGTCCAGAAACGCCAGCATGCCGGCGGTATCATCGACCACGTCCGCATTGGTCAGATGGTTCATCGCGGCGAAAATCACCGTGGTCATCGCGTCCGAGCGGCGCGGGATGTCGAAGCGCAGGATGCCCATGCGGTAGTACATGTCAGGCAATAGGCAGTAGTAGCCATGCTTGGCGATGCGCCGCGCCATGTTGAGCAACTCTTCGCGATAGCCGGGCGCGTCCATGTAGAAAATGATGCCGGGGTAGGACCCGGAGCCTTCGGGACATGCCGCGAACGCCGGCATTTTCCCGTAGCGGGTGGTGACAACGACTTCCTTTTCGATCAGTGCCATGATGCATCTCCTTTGGCGCAATGGTGAGGTCGCCGGGCAGGCATCGGCGCGGTGACGTGCGAGTCTACCCGGGTCGCTGCGCCAACCGTGGGCGAGCGCCTGAACGCCTCCGCTCCGCAACGTCCGTGCGCAAAACGCCCCTTCACGCTCATGCTTCGAGCGGCAGTGCCAGGCACAAGGTGGTACCGCCACGCTGCGACGGCAGCGGTTGCAGGCTGCCGCCGTGCAGCACCGCCACCCGTTGTGCGATGGCCAGTCCCAGGCCGCCGATGCTGCCGCTGCTGCCGCTGTTGCGCTCTGCGGGAGGGTCGCGCAAAGAACGGCCGGCGATCAGCCGCTCGATCAGGTCGTCTGACAGTCCGGGGCCGGCGTCCTCGATAAGGATCTGCGCCTGCATTCCGGCGCGCCGCAGGCTCACCCGCACCGGATCGTCGCCGGGCGCATGGCGCATGGCGTTGTCGATCAGATTGGTCAATGCGCGCTCGATCAGGTGCAGGTCGCCGTCGCATTCAATATTGCCGGGAGGATCACCGCCCAGCAACACCGGCGGCGCAGCGTTGCCGAGATCGAATTTCTGCACCGCATCGGTCACGAGTTCGTCAAGCCTGAAGCGCTCCCGATGCAACACCTGGCCGGCGGACTGCAAGGCTGCCAGTTCGAACAGTTGCTGCGACAGGCGGCGCACCTTGTCGCTTTGCGCCAGCGCGGCCTTGAGTATCCGTTCGCGCAACGTCGGCTGACCCAAAGTCTCGCCGGCGAGCGCCTCGAGGTGGCCGTGCAGGGCAGTCAGCGGGGTGCGCAAATCATGTGCCACGCCCGCCATCATTTCCCGGTGCGCGTCGGTTTGGCTTTTCTCGCGCTTCGCCTGGTCCGCGATGCGCTGCTTCATCGCGTCGAACGCCGCGTCGATCGAAAGCACCTCGTCGCCGCCGGCTGCCGGTATGTCGGGCCGCGCTATACCGGCCCCCGGCTGCGCGCTATAGGCTCGCAACCCCTCGGCCAGGCGACGCAACGGCAAGGTAAGACGCCGAAACACGAAGATGCCGAGCAAGATGATGGCCGCCAGCGCGGCCAGTGCCGCCAATCCTGCGCCCTGCCAGACGCGCTTCAGGCTGGTTTGCCCGGCCACCAGGTCGCGCGCGGCGCCGTCAAGCACAACATACAGATAGCCCGGCGGGCGTTGATCGCCGGGACGCTGCGGGAACACCGCCGCGCTGAATATGCGGGCAATACCCGACCCCATCGGATCGGTCGCACGCAGCGGCAATGGCGCACCGGCAAGAAACGCTCGAATCGTGTCCATATCGACCCGGTCTACGCGCACCATGCCGGGTTCGCCGATATAGTCATTGACCCGCCCGTCGGCATCGAGCAGATAGACCTGGATGCCCGGATTGACCACCATCAGCATCGCCAACAGTGCCTTGCGGGCGGCTGCGTCGGCCTCGCGCGGATCTGCCACCGCGATCTCCGGCCAATGCTCCACGATATGCCGGGCCAGCCCGTGGGACAGCCGCTGCAGGGCTTCCTGCTCGTGTTCGGCCGCGACATGTCGGCCCAGCAACGCGACCAGCGCACCGAAGCCCGCCAGCAACAATGCCATGGCGACGATGATGCGGGTGGCGAGCGAGCGGGCGGGGATCATGCTGCGGGCGGGTCAAAACGGTACCCCACGCCCCAGACCGTGACGATGGCGCGCGGGTTGCCGGGGTTGTCCTCGAGCTTGCCGCGCAGGCGGTTGATATGCGAATTGACGGTGTGCTCGTAGCCGTCGAAAGCCGCGCCCCAGACCCGTTGCAGCAACTCACCGCGCCCGAAGGTGCGCCCCGGATGCAGAGCCAGGAAATGCAACAAATCGAATTCGCGCAGCGTCAGCGGAATCACCGCGCCGCCGCGCGTGAGTTCGCGTCGCACGGTATCGAGCCGGAAGGCGCCGAAGCGAAGGTCCTTTGGCGCCGCCGGTGCGCTGCGCAATTGCTCGATGCGGCGCAACAGGGCGCGCACCCGTGCCACCAGTTCCAGCATCGAAAACGGCTTTGCCAGATAGTCGTCGGCGCCGAGTTCCAGGCCCAGCACGCGGTGCGCTTCGGCCGAACGGGCCGAGAGCATGATGACCGGTACGTCCGCATGGCGCGCGCGCAGATGGCGACACACATCCCAGCCGTCCGCCCCCGGCAGCATCAGGTCGAGCAGCACCATGTCCCAGCGCTGCCGGTCGATCGCCGCCATCGCCTTGCGGCCGTCTGCCTCGCGATGCAGGCGATAGCCGGCCTCCTCGAGATGCAGGCGCAAGGCGCCGGCGATGGCATCGTCGTCTTCGACCAGCAACAGTTGTTCATTCATCGGATGGCCGGCACCGCCGTGGAAGACAGCGCCGGATGCGGATTGGAACACAGTCAGCCGGAGAAAAGGCCCTTCTCCGGCAGGCAGCTAAGCCTATGCCTGCCTGCGCCGGCGCCGCGCGATCGAGCCGATCACGAGGAGCCCGGCGGCCAGCATCGCATAGGTTTCCGGTTCCGGCACCGCCGCGACCTGGAACGAAATGCGATAGACGTCCGATTGCGCCGTCAGTGTGCTGTTGAAGACATAACCCGCCCCGGTAGTGAGCCCGTTGTAGGCCGCAAATTCCGCAAAGTTGAAGGCCACCACCGAATTCTGGTCGGCCCGCAAACCGTTGTTGCCAACGAACGCCGCTGCGGCCGGATCGAACACCTCGGATCCCGCGTCCCAAATCTGATTTGCTTTCTGCCCGATCGAGGCGATCTGCAGATTGCCGGCACTATCGAACAGGCGAAAGCGGGTCGGCGAATCGTTGCCGATGAAAAAGTCATTGCTCGGCACCGCCATCGCGGCGAACGTGAAGAACGGATTGACCGCCGTATCGACCATTACGCTCAGGCTGCGTGTTTGGCCCGGTGTAAGCAGCCCGGCGATGGTGCCGCGTACTGCGTTTGGATCGGCCGCCGCGAATGCAGGTTGCCATGCGCCGCCACCGCCGCCCTCCGCCACCGAAATGATCGGCGCGGTGGCCACCTGGCCGATATTGAAAGCGTCGAAAACGCCGCTGTGCACGCCGAAATGCAGGGGCGCGAAACTGATACTGTCGGTCGGTGCGAGGTTCTCGGCCGTGATGGTCAGATTAACCTGGGCCGCGGTGGCGGCGCCGGCAGCGGCCAACATTGCCGAGAACGCGAGGGCGCGAGCGGATTTTGCAAAACGAATTGACATGAACAGTCTCCTGGAAGCATCGGAAGGGAAGCGCGACGAGTCCGGGTAGGCGAACTCGCCCGAGCAATACTAGGAAGTAGCGTTCCCGCAGTCCTCATGAAATGATCACGGCGACGTGACAAGTGAGTCCATGCGAAAGACGAGTTGCGGTGACGCTCATGGAGAAACAGCCGGGCGACGCCCAAATCGCAAGCGCACCTCGAAGGCGGCGCGCTTGCATGCGGCGTGGCTCTCCCGACATCGCCCGAACAACACAGCCGTTGCGGACACGGCTGCAACCCCTGCCTCCACCCCAGTCCGGCGTGGGAATGTTCAACGCGGTTGCGCTGCTGCCGATCGATTTCCTGCCCGCAGCCGGACCGCCAGCGCGTCAAGCCGGGGGCCGTCCACCACGACCGGCCAGATCGGGATCCGCTTCATCCCTTGC
>JAYVST010000062.1:0-3079 GCA_043775255.1 Burkholderiales bacterium | reverse complement strand
TCGGTGCAGGATCTGGGCGCGCAACTGGCCGCGCCGCTGCTCGACATCCGGCCCGGCATGCGCGTGCTCGATGCCTGCGCCGCGCCCGGTGGCAAGACCGCGCACATGCTCGAACTATCGGATTGCACCGTCATGGCTCTCGACCGCGATGCCCGACGGCTTGCCACCGTGGACATCAATCTCGCGCGACTCGGGCTCGCAGCGCGGACCGCGCAGGCCGACGCGGGCGACCTCGATCGATGGTGGGATGGCGCCGCCTTCGATCGTGTCCTGCTCGACGCGCCGTGCACCGCTTCCGGTGTGATCCGCCGCCATCCCGACGGCAAATGGCTCAAGCGGGAAGAGGACATCGCCGCGCTCGCCCACGAGCAGGCGCGCCTACTGGAAGCGTTGTGGCGAGTATTGCGGCCGGGTGGTAAATTGCTGTATGCGACTTGTTCGGTCTTTCCGGAAGAAAATCAGCGGCAGACGGCTCGTTTCCTGACCCTGCATGCGGATGCATTGCCCCTGCCGATCGACCTCGGATTCGCGCGCTGCGAAGCTGGTTCGCCCGTTCATGACAATGGTCAGCTTCTGCCTTGCGGTCTTCACGACGGCTTTTACTACGCGCTTTTCGCCAAGGCTTAGGGCCGCGTTGGTGGCGGCCTGCCTGTTGCTGCCGGCGGCGGCGCAGGCCGAGAACATCGAACTGCGCGAAGCCCGGATCGAAGCGCAGGACGAGGGCTACGCGGTAGTGGTCGAATACGGCATCGAGCTCTCGCCGCGACTGGAAGAGGCGATCAACAAGGGCGTGGTCCTGACTTTCAATTTCGAGCTTGAACTCACCCGCCCGCGCTGGTACTGGTTCGACGAAAAGCCGGTTGAAATCGTGCAGACCTACCGGCTCTACTACCATGCCTTGACCCGCCAGTACCGGCTCGACGCCGGTCCGCGCACCCTCTACCAGAGCTTCAATTCCTTAGGCGAGGCGCTGCGCCTGCTGGCGCGTCCGCGCCCGCTTCCGATCGAACGTTCGCGCATCCGGCAAGGCGAGTCCTATGTCGCCTGGGTGCGCATGCGCCTTGACGTGAACCAGTTGCCCAAACCCTTCCAGCTTTCCGCGCTCACCAACCGGGAGTGGACGCTTGACTCGGACTGGAGGAAATTTTCTTTCCGGCCCGAAGCGCAGGGCGAGCGCCCACCGGGCGAACGCAAATGAGCGGGCGGCTGCGCTACGTGCTCCTGGCGACGTTCGCGCTGTCCGGGGTGATGCTCTACCTGCTGGCCGTCGCCAGCGCCAACACCGGCAGCTTCACCCGCCATTACTCGCTTTTGGTCAAGCTCAATGCAGGCATCGCCGCGCTCATGTTGCTGGTCGTCGGCTACCTGTTGGTCAATCTGTGGCGGCGTTACCGCGCAAAACAGTTCGGCACCCGGCTGATGGCACGGCTGACGCTGATGTTCGCATTGATGGCCATCGTTCCCGGTACGCTCGTCTATACCGTGTCGGTGCAGTTCCTGTCGCGCTCGATCGAATCATGGTTCAACGTGCGCGTTGACGCCAGCCTCGAATCCGGCCTGACCCTGGCACGCACCACCCTCGACGCGATGTTGCAGGATGTCGCCGGTCGCACCCGCCTGATGGCCCAGGAGCTGGCCAACGTGCCGGATAGCGCTGTCGGCGGCCTGCTCAACCGCATGATCGACCAGACCGGGCTGCAGGAGGCCGCAGTGTTCACCGTTTCCGGGCGCCTGATTGCCACCGGCGGCAGCGCATCCGCGCGTTTCGCGCTCGACCTGCCCGCCGCGCCGGTGCTGGCCGACGCGGCGCGCGGCCGCGGCTATGCGGGCGTCGAAAGCGCGGCGCAGTCGGCAGACAAGCCGGCGCTGCGCATGCGGGTGGTGGCGCCGATCAGCCTGCGGCTCTTAGGCGCCGAAGCGCGTGTGCTTCAGGTGCTGCAGAACGTCCCCGAACAACTCACCGCCAGCGCGGAATCGGTACAGGCGGGCTATCGCGACTATCAGGAACTTTCGCTCTCGCGCAGGAATCTGCGCGAGATATACGCCGTTACGCTGACCCTTACGCTTCTGCTTGCCCTGTTCGGCGCTGTCGCCACCGCGTTTTACCTCTCGAACCGCCTGTCGGCGCCCCTGTCCCTGCTGGCGCAGGGCACCGAGGCGGTGGCACAGGGCGATTTCACGCCGCGTGCCGAGATCGCCGGGGGCGACGAGCTCGGCCTCTTGACCCAGTCGTTCAACCGCATGACGCGCCAACTCGACGACGCGCGCGCCAGTGTGCGTCAGCGCGAGACTCAACTCGAAGCCGCCAAGGCCTACCTGGAAAGCATTCTTGCCAACCTCACCGCCGGTGTGCTGGTCTTCGATCCGGAAATGCGCTTAGCCACCGCCAATCAGGGCGCCGAAGCGATCCTCGAACTCGACGCCGCCAGCGCGCAGTGGCAGCCCTTGTCGGCCTTGCCCGGTCTGGCCGATTTCGCTGCTCGCGTCGGCGACGCGTTCAAACAGCACGGCGACCGCGTCTGGCAGCAGCAGGTAGAACTCGCACGCGCGGGCGCGCGCGCCGGCGACGAGCGCAGCATCACGCTTCTGGTGCGCGGCTCGCGCCTCGAAGTCGCCGGCGGCAGCGGGTACATCGTGGTGTGCGACGACATCAGCCAGCTCGTGTCCGCGCAGCGCAGCGCGGCCTGGGGCGAGGTGGCGCAGCGCCTGGCGCACGAAATCAAGAACCCGCTGACGCCGATCCAGCTCTCGGCCGAGCGCATGCAGATGAAGCTGGCCGACAAGCTATCCGGTGTGGATGCCGAAATCCTCGCACGCGGCACCGGCATGATCGTCTCCCAGGTGACGGCGATGAAGAACATGGTCGACGATTTCCGCGAATACGCACGCACGCCACCGGCGGCGCTGACCAGCTTAGACCTCAACAACCTGGTGCGCGAGGTGCTGGGCCTGTACGAAACCGCCGGCGCGCCGGTGGCCTTGCATCTCGACCCGGCGCTGCCGGCGATCGAAGGCGATGCCGCGCAATTGCGCCAGGTGATCCACAACCTCCTGCAGAACGCGCAGGACGCGGTTGCCG
>JAYVST010000061.1:0-7338 GCA_043775255.1 Burkholderiales bacterium | reverse complement strand
CCGCGCCTGCCCCTTGCACCGTGCGGGCCACCGCTGTTGATGGGGGTCGTCAACATCACGCCCGACTCGTTTTCCGATGGCGGCCGGTTTTTCGCGCCGGAAGCTGCGATCCGCCACGCAGAGCGACTGCTGGACGAAGGCGCCGACCTGCTCGATCTGGGCGCGGAATCGAGCCGACCGGGAGCGCCCAGCCTGCCGCTTGAGGAGGAAATGTCACGCCTCCTGCCGGTCTTGCGTGCCTGCGTGAGACTGGGCAAGCCAATTTCTGTCGACACCTGCAAGCCAGAGGTCATGCGCGCCGCAGCCGACCTGGGCGCCGCGATGATCAACGATATCCGGGCGTTTCGCGCGCCAGGCGCCTTCGAGGCCGGCCTCGAGGTGGCGCGGGCAGGCCTGTCGCTATCGATCATGCACATGCAACGCGATCCGGCTACCATGCAGGATGCGCCGGAGTACGCCGATGTGGTCGCAGAAGTGCATGATTTCCTGGCCGCGCGCGTTGCCGCGTTCCACCGGGCGGGCGTTCCGACCTGCCAACTTGCCGTCGATCCGGGTTTCGGCTTCGGCAAAACTGTGGCGCACAACCTGTCCTTGCTGCGCCATCTGGGAAAGCTGGGCGATATTGGTGTGGGGGTGCTGGCCGGTTTGTCGCGCAAATCGACCATCGGGATGGTGACCGGGCGGAAATCACCGGATGAACGGGTGTTTGGCAGCGTTGCTGCGGCGCTCATTGCGGTCCAGAACGGTGCGACAATCCTGCGCGTGCACGATGTGGCGCCCACGCGAGATGCCTTGCGGATGTGGGAGGCGGTGCGCGCTGCCGTGTAGAACGCGCCGATTGCTAACGGATGAACGCCCCAATCATGAGCAGAAAATACTTTGGCACCGACGGTGTGCGCGGGCGCGTCGGCGAAGCGCCGATCACGCCCGATTTCGTCATGCGCCTGGGCTACGCGGCCGGCCGTGTCCTTGTGCAGCAAGGCGTCGGCGGCGCCGAGCATCCGGTCGTATTGATCGGCAAGGACACGCGAATTTCCGGATACATGCTCGAAGCAGCCTTAGAGGCCGGCTTCGCTGCGGCCGGTGTCGACGTCATGCTGGTCGGGCCGATGCCGACGCCGGCGGTCGCCTATCTGACCCGGGCAGTGCGCGCCCAGGCCGGCGTGGTCATCAGCGCGTCGCACAACCCTTATCAAGACAATGGCATCAAGTTCTTTTCCGAAGGTGGCCTGAAGCTGCCTGACGCGGTTGAACTGGCGATCGAAGCCGAACTTGAACGCCCGATGGGCTGTGCCGAATCGGGCTCGCTTGGCAAGGCGCGCCGGCTCGACGACGCCGCCGGCCGCTACATCGAGTTCTGCAAGTCCAGCGTGCCCTATGACCTCGACCTGCACGGCATGCGCATCGTGGTCGATTGCGCGCATGGCGCCGCCTACCATATCGCTCCGCATGTGTTTCACGAACTAGGCGCCGAAGTCATCACCATCGGCAACCAGCCGTCCGGGCGCAACATCAATGAAGGCGTTGGCGCCACCTATCCGAAGGCGCTGGCCGAGGCGGTGAGAACGCATCGCGCCGACATCGGCATCGCCCTGGACGGCGATGCCGACCGCGTGGTCATGGCCGACGCCGGCGGCCGCACCTACGACGGCGACGAACTGCTCTACCTGATCGTCAAAGAGCGCCAGGCGCAGGGCAAGTTGCCGGGAGTGGTGGGCACATTGATGACCAACCTCGCCTTCGAACAGGCGATGGAGCGCCTGGCCGTGCCGTTCGCGCGTGCCAAGGTGGGTGACCGCTACGTGCTTGAGATGCTGCACGAGAAGCGCTGGTATCACGGCGGGGAAAACTCCGGCCACATCCTGTGCCTGGATTGCCACACCACCGGCGACGGCATCGTTTCGGCGCTTCAGGTCCTCAAGGCGTTGCGTTTTTCCGACCAGACCTTAGCCGAAGCGGGGCGTGAATTGACCCTGTTTCCGCAGGTGCTCAAGAACGTCAAGCTGGCCGATCGCAATGCGTGGCAAGCCAACCCGAAACTCGGCGCCGCGGTCAAGGCGGCCGAGGCGCGCCTGGCCGGGCGCGGCCGCGTCTTGCTGCGGCCGTCGGGTACCGAACCGGTGTTGCGCGTAATGGTCGAGGGCGAGGATGGCGCGTTGGTGCGCGAGCTTGCCGAGAGTGTGGCCGCAGTCGCTGCGTTGTAGGCAGGGCCGGTGGCACGGCGATTTGCCCGACGCGGGACGCGTCGCATCAAGCATGCGGGCAATTCGCGCTGTCGGCTCATGGAATGCAGTTTGAAGCAGCCCGCGCGTGGCGCGCGCCCGGATGATCTGCGGTGGCAAGGTGTTGCCCGAATTGCATTGCAGCGAAACCGGGCGTAAAATCCGATTAAATCATTCGGGTATTAGGCATGATCGCCCAACTGCGAGAAGACATCAAGAGCGTATTCGAGCGCGACCCCGCTGCGCGTTCGACCTGGGAAGTCATTACCTGTTACCCGGGCTTCCATGCGCTGGTCATGCATCGCGTTGCACACTGGTTCTGGCTGCGCGGCTTCAAGTGGCTCGGGCGCTTTGCCTCGCATGGGGCGCGCTGGCTCACCGGCATCGAAATCCACCCGGGCGCAACCATCGGCCGGCGCTTTTTCATCGATCACGGCATGGGTGTGGTGATCGGCGAAACTGCCGAGATCGGCGACGATGTGACGCTCTACCACGGCGTGACCCTGGGCGGCACCTCGTGGAACAAGGGCAAGCGCCACCCGACGCTCGAGAACGGCGTGGTCGTCGGCGCCGGCGCCAAGGTGCTGGGGCCGATCACCATGCATGCGGGCGCCAAGATAGGGTCCAACGCGGTGGTGGTAAAGGACGTGCCTGCCGGCGCGACCGCAGTTGGCATCCCGGCGCGCATCATCGAGGAATCTGCGGCGCAAAAGCGCGAGGAGCAGGCTGCGCGCATGGGCTTCTCCGCCTATGCACTGGGAGGCGGTGACGAAGATCCGCTGGCCAATGCGCTCAATGGTCTGATCGATCACGGCGCTGCGGTCGATACGCGCTATGACGCGCTGGTGGCACGCATCGCCCTGCTTGAAGGACGACTCGATGCCGACGGTGATGCCGCGCGCGGCGAGGACAACGTCGTCGCGCATGCCTTCGGCGCACGTTCGAAGAACGTTTCCAACGGGTAGGCAGGGCACGCAGTCGGGTGGCCTTGCGCGGGCGCGAAAGGGCGTGCGCGAACCGGCGATCAAAACCCGAACTGCAGGTCCTTGTTGATCACCGTGAGTTCGGTGAAGGCACTACCGTTGTGGTTCTCGCTCGAAAATCCGACGGTGTAGCCGCCGGCGTCGTAGTTCCTCATCCCTTCGAGGCCGGCGATGAGCGATTCGCGGGTGAGTTTTGCCGCGCCTGCACGGCGGATGCCTTCGGCTACGATCTTGGCGGCGATATAGGCTTCCAGCGAGGTGGCGCCGAAATTGCGCGTTCCGGTGTGTTTCTCGAACGCGGCAATGTACTCGACCACCACCGGGATGCTGCGATTGCTCACCGGCGGCACCACCTGCGTTACCGCCACGCCGACACCGTCGCGGCCGAGGGCACGCATCAGCACGTTGGGGCCGGCAAAGGAAGTGCTGACGAATTGCATGCCCGGGTTGGCCGGTTTTGCCAGGCGGATGAAATCGGCCGACGCCCGGAACAGCGTGGTGGTGATCATCACGTCCGGTTTGGCTTGCGTGACTTTCGCCACTGCGGCATTGATATCGGGTGCGGTACGCGGAATTCCAAGCACGGCGCCGGCCTTGAAGCCGCGCTTTTGCAGAGCGCGTTCCACCGCAGTCAGGTTTTCCCGGCCGACGACATCGTCGTGGAACAGGATGCCGAACGAGCGCACGCCGACGGTGGCATAGTGGTTGACGATTTTCTCGAGTTCGTCGGCGTAGCTGGCGCGGTGATTGAATAGCACGCGTTTGAATACCCGCATCGGATCGGCGCCGGTGAAGGGGAACAGGAAGGGCGTGCCCGAGCTTTCCGCGAACGGCAGCGCGGGTCGGCTCAGGGTCGCGCTGGCGAAACCGAACAAGGCGATCACGCCGCGCTCTTCGATCAGTTTGCGCGCGTTCTCGGCGGCGAGTTTGGTGTCGTTACCGTCGTCGAGCGAAACCAACTCGATGCGCCTGCCGCCGACGCCGCCGGCGCTGTTGATCTTGCGGAAATAGGCCAGCGCGCCGTCGCGGATTTCTTCCCCGAGTTCCCGGTTCGAGCCGCTCAAGGGAACCGATTGCCCGATGAGGATCGCATTGCTTTGTGCTCCAGCAGACAGGTTCAGCCCAAGCGCGACGGCGCCAAGCATGGCGTGGAGAAAGCGAAGGGTCATGAAAGACGCAGGTCGAGATTTGGAGCGCATTGTATGCTTGCAGCCGCGTACGCATCTTGTGCGTTGCGGCGTAGCGCTTCGGCTTTTGCCGCTGGTTTCCCTACTGGACGTTCAGCTCCTTCGTCAGGGTCAATTCGGTACTCATGCGCATGCCGCTTTCGACTTGCGTGCGCGTCATGCCCGGCGCTTCGCCCGGTTTGATCTGGTGGTTTTCGGGGTTGGGCGGACTAACCGCGACCAGCAAGCAGGCCAGGGCGAATGACGCGGTTCCGCCAATGAAGGCGATGCGCCGGGCCGGGCTGTATCGATGCCGGTGCGGTTCTCGGGTGGCCCCGGGCGATACCTCGGTTACGGCATGGTCACGTGCCGTGCGCTGTCCTGGCTGCGCCAAATCGCGCGCCGTGCGCAGCGCCGCCTCCGCTTCCGCCTCACGCGCCGCTGCTGCCCGCTGTGCCGTTGCTTCGAGTTCTGCACGTTCAAGTGCCAGCGTTGTGGCGCGTGCTTCCGCAGCAATGCGCTCGCGTATGGCATTGGCGGCCTGCTCTTCGGCCAGCAGGCGGGCTTCGGCTTGCGTGCGGAGGCGTGCGTCTTGCTCTGCGCGCGTGCGCTCGGCTGCGGCAGCACGGCTCTCGGCGGCGGCGCGCTCGGTGGCGGCGCGTGCGGCAGCCGACCGTGCCTGGACCCGTGCGTGAACGGTGGCGTTTTCGGCGCGAACCGCCTCGCACACCTGCTGATCCGTCCGGGCCAGCGCGGCGCGGCTTCGCGCCAGTTCGGCCTCTTCGGCGGCGCGTTCGCGCGCCCGGCTTTCCTTCGATTGCATGGCGGCCTCTGCGGCACGCACTGCTTGCGCGCATTGCGTTTCACTTTCCATTGCGCGTTGCGCGGTCAGTTCGGCGGCGTGTTCGGCCGCAACGCGTGTTTCCAGCGTCAGGGCTGCCTGGTGCTCCGCGTCGATGCGTTTGCGTGCGGCTTCGATCGCCCGCTTTTCCAGTGCGGTGCGGCGCTCCAGTTTTGCAATGGCCTCCGCCACGACTGCCCGACGCGCCCGGTTTGCCTGCGTTGCTTGTACGTCAGCCTGTGCCTGGCGCGCGTTTGCCTCTGCTTCGGCTTCGGTGCTGCGCAACCGGTCCGCAAGGGCGGCACTTTTCTGCTCGGCTGCGATAAGCGCCGCCCGCTCCGCGTCGCGAGTGGCCGCGGCGATTTCGTGGGCTGAGCGCTCGGCGTCGGCCCGCTGCGACAACGCCTGCCGCGCTTGGTCCTCTGCGGCCAGACGTTCGTGTGCGCTTTGCGTCAGCGCCTCTTCGGCCGCCCTGCGTGCGCAAGCGGCGTCCGCGGCAGCGCGCTCGGCCTCCATTCTTGAAAGCGCGGCAGCCGCGTGTGCGTCTGCGGCTTCGATGCGCCGCAAAGTCGACTGGTGCGTCATGTCCGCCTGCATCGCCTGCTTTTGTGTGGCATCGGCCAGTTGCCCGGCTGCGGCGCTGGCCGCCTGCTCCTGCGCCGCCTTCGCCGCGGCTGCGGTGGCGGCCTGTTGCTCGCAACTCGCACGGTCTGCCTGCACGCGCGCAATTTGCCGGTCGGCCTCTGCGCGCTCCTGCGCGCGCGCGGTCAATGCCTCCTCGGCGGCGACGCGCGCGAGTGCCGCGTCGGCCGCAGCGCCTTCGGCCATCGCGCGCTCCATTTCGGCGGCGGCCTGCGCCATGTCGGCGTCAATGCGGCGTGCGGCTTCCGCACCGGCTGCTTGTGCCCGTTGCCGGCGCCGCTCGCCGGCCTGGCGCGCGTTCTGCACCGCCACGAGCGCGGCCTGTTCAGCCGTGCGTGCGGCGCTGGCCGCCTGGCGCGCATGGTCCTCGGCATGCGCACTTTCCATTCGGGAATTCGCTGCCTCCCGCTCGGCGTCTGCGCGCTCCCGTGCGCGCGCCGTCAGCGTTTCTTCGGCGGCGACGCGTGCGAGCGCGGCGTCGGCCGCAGCGCCTTCGGCGAGCGAGCGTTCCATTTCGGCAGCGGCAAACGTCTTGTCGGCGTCGATGCGGCGTTCAGCTTCCTCGCCTGCGGCCTGCGCCCGTTGCCGGCGCAACTCGCCGGCCTGGCGCGCGTTTTGTAGCGCCACGAGGGCGGCTTGCTCAGCCGCGCGGGCCGCGATGGCTGCGTGGCGCGCAAGTTGCTCGGCATGGGCACGTTCCAAGCGGGAGTTCGCCGCTTCCCGCTCGGCGTCTGCGCGTTTCAGCGCGCGCGAAGTCAGTGCTTCCTCGGCGGCGACGCGCGCGAGTGCGGCGTCGGCGGCCGCGCCTTCGGCGACTGCGCGTTCCATTTCGGCGGCAGCGAAGGCGGTGTCGGCGTCAATCCGGCGCGCAGCTTCAGCGCCTGCGCTTTGTGCCCGTTGCCGGCGCAGTTCGCCGGCCTGGTGCGCGTTCTGTACCGCCGCGAGCGCGGCATGTTCAGACGCGCAGGCCGTGATGGCTGTCCTGCGCGCAAGTTCCTCGGCGGCGGTACGTTGCGTAACCTGGCGCACGTGCTCGGCCTCGGCTAAGCAACGCAGGCGCGCCTGTTGTTCAAGCGCCGTCCGGGCAGCACGGCTTTCGATGGCAGCGTCGGCAGCCACTTCCTCCGCAGCAGCGCGCGCCTTTTCGCTGCGCGCCAGTTCGGTTTCTTCAGAAGCCCGGCGCAGTGCCGCCACCATGGCCGTGTGAGCGGCGCCTGCATGCTGCCGGTGCGCGTCGGCAGCATGGCGATTGGCGGCCGTGGCCAGGTGCGCGGCACGTGTCTTCTGCTCAAGCGCGTCGGCGTTTTCCTGGGCGGACATGGCGAGCGCTTCGGCTGCCCGTGCATGTTCGGCCTGCAGTTCGAGGATCGCCTTCTGCTGTGCCTGTTCGATCTCCTTGAGTTTGGCGGCGGCCGCATCTGCCTGCCGCCCGGACTCCGCGATCGCTGCCTGCTCGGCGCACGCCACTGCGTCGGCTGCATTGG
>JAYVST010000060.1:0-2530 GCA_043775255.1 Burkholderiales bacterium | reverse complement strand
GCTCGTGCCGAGGCCGCTGCCGCGACGATCGCATGGCGGTCGGGCATACCCAAGGGCGCGCTGGCCGGGGTGCCGGTGACCATCAAGGATCTGATCTTCGTGGCCGGCGTCCCGGCGCGCGGCGGGGCACCGGTGTTGCGCGACTTCGTGCCCGACGCCGATGCGGCAGTGGTGTCTTCGCTGCGGCGCGCCGGCGCCATCATCACTTGCAAGACCACAACCTGCGAGTCGGGCTACAAGCTCACCGCCGACAGTCCGGTCTCGGGCATCACGCGCAATCCCTGGGCCCCGGACCGCACCAGCGGGGGTTCGAGCGGTGGCGCGGCGGCAGCGGTTGCCGCCGGCTGCGGCCCGTTGGCCGTCGGCACCGACGGCGTCGGTTCGATCCGCGTACCGGCGTCGTTCTGCGGCGTGTTCGGTATCAAGCCGACGTTCGGCCTGGTACCGCGCGCACCGGGCTTCTTTCCGCCGTCCTGGGCCTCGCTCGCGCACACCGGGCCGATCGCGCGCACGGTGTGCGATGCAGCGCTGCTGCTGGAGACGATCGCGGGCTATGACGTGCGCGATGCCGCGAGCCTGCCGGTGGGCAGTCGCCGTTTCGACACGACCCCCGGTCGCTTGAACGGGCTGCGCATCGCCTTCACGCCGGACTTCGGGTTCGCGGCCGTGGCGCCCGATGTGCGCCAGGCATTCATGGCTGCCCTGGAGGTGCTCGAGGGGCTGGGCGCCGATCTGCTGTACGACGATGTCGGGCTCGACCCCGACGTACTCGAGCACACGGCAAAACCGATTGCCTACACCGAACAGGCGGGCGCCGTGGTCGGGCGCGATGCCGCCCAGCTTGGCTTGTCCGATCACGAATATCAGGAGGTGATCGCCCGCGGTCGCCAGTACGAAGGCGCGGAATACATCGATGCGATGCACCGGCGCACCCGGCTGCGCGGCCGGTTCGTCGGTCTTTTCGAGCGCGCCGACCTGCTGATCACGCCCACGGTGGCGGTCACTGCCTTCGGCGCCGGAACCCTCGGTGCCGACGAAATCGACGGCCGTGCCGTCGACCGGCATCTGGGTTGGTCGCCATTCACCTGGCCCATCAATCTGGTTGGGGCGCCGGCGGCCACGATTCCCTGCGGGTTCGACCGGGACGGCCTGCCGATCGGCCTGCAGATCGTCGCGCCGTGGCTGGACGAAGCGCGGATCTTCCGGGTTGCTGCCGCCTTCGAGGCCGCCCTGGGGTTGTCAGGCCGCTGGCCGAATCTTGCCGCCGGCCGATGACAGGGGCGGCGCCAGCTTCAGGTTCGCGCCGCCACCCTTGGGCTCCAGTGCCGGAATTTCCTCCAGCCCGCTGAGATAGCGCGCCAGGTAATCGTGCAGCGCTATCGCCGCCGCGGTCGCCGGACCGGTTGCGCGATACAGCAGCAAATCCACTTTCGGCAGCGGCGGAAAGTATTCGTGGATGCCGATCTGCCGCATGCCATGCACGAGCGCGCTCTTGCACAGCACAGTGACGGCCATGCCCGCGAAAACGGCCGCCTGCAGGCCACCGACGCTTTCGCTGACGCACGCGATGCGCCACTTGCGGCCGGCGCGTTCCAGACCCTCGATGGCGTATTCGCGGTAGATGTTTCCCGGCGGCAGCAGCGCCAGCGGCACCGGCTCGGTCAGATGAGTGTTGTGCCCTGCGCCTTCGACCCAGATGAGCTGTTCCTGACGCACGACCTCGCCACCCGCGAAGCCAGGCATGCGCGTCACGAGCGCAATGTCGACCTCGCCGCGCTGGACCAGCCCCACCAGCGGCGTGGAGAGCGAACATCGCAGCTCGACCTGGATGCGCGGAAACGCCTGCCGGAACAACGCCAGAATCGATGGCAGCAGATAGGCGGCGTAGAGATCGGGCGTGCCCAGGATGACATGGCCCTCGATGTCGGGGCTCGATAGTCGCGCCAGCAGCTCGTCATGCATCTTGAGGATCGACTTGGCATAGGTGAGCACCATGGCGCCCTCGCCGGTGAGCACCGGTTTGCGGCTGTCCTCCTTGAACAGAATCCGCCCGGTGAGTTCTTCCAGGCGCTTCATCTGGAGGGTGATGGCAGGCTGGGTGCGGCCCAGCCGCCGCGCGGTCTCGGTGATGCTGCCGGTCTCGACCACGCACACAAAGGAGCGCAGCACCCGCATGTCGACGCTGAAGAAGGTCATGTTTACCTCCGGATTGTCGGCGGCACGATCGGACTGTAACAGCTTGCAAGAATCGAGCTTTGGCGGGGTTTCGTCCGGAGACACTGACTACAAGGGTGCGAGTGCGCCGCCGGTCCGAGGCGCCCTGCGGCAAGTGCGCTGCGGTGGTGCGCGGAAGAGTATCGATGAAACGGTTTGGTGCGGGCTTTCCTTTGGCCCGCCGCCCGGACGACGCGACCGGGAAGGATCGCGCGCTGTGTTCAGCGATCCGGGCGAGTCGCGACACCGAGATCGACCGCGGCTTCGGCAAGGCGTCTGTCACGCGTCCAGACTGCCGAACCGGCCACCAGCGCCG
>JAYVST010000059.1:0-12268 GCA_043775255.1 Burkholderiales bacterium | reverse complement strand
GCAGCCACCGCGCGCCTGACTGCCTTGAGGGCTGCGGCGTGGACCTTCGGTGCGATGCGCAACATCAGGCTGCCGCTGGCCGGCTTTCGGGCTTGCTGCTCAGCTCCATGCACGCGGCAATGTAGTCGTTGACGACGGCATGGAAGTTTGCCTCGAACTCTGAGACGGATTCCCCATGAAAGGAAACGATGTCATCGACATCAAGGACCCGGCCGACAATGATCTTGTCGGCCGCATCGAAGACCATGCTTGCCTTGTAACCTTTGTACTCCATCGTGTTGCTCATGACTTGGTCTCGATTCGGTGCAGGAATTCACGCAGGATAAACCTCGAGATTCGCCTGTGTCGTTCATGGGCGCCGCGACAACCCGGCAATGTCCACTGCTGCCGGCCCCGGACAATCAACGTCGATGATGGCTGCGCATATTGGCGCGAAGGCCGCGCGGAAATGATTCTTCGCTTTCACGCACAACAATCGCACCTGCTCCGGATCGATGCCGTGCAACGCGAAGAAAGCCGGGTCATTGGCGGCGCCTACGGTCGAGGTGACGACCACGTGAATGCCTTCGATCGCGAGCACGGCAGCGGCGCCGAGGGTCACGGTGCTGCCGTGCTCCATCGGGCCGCTGTTGACAAAGCGCCCGTCAGTCAGCTTGATCACCGTTGCGGTGGCGGCAACCGCTGCGCCGAAGCGTAGATCCAGCCGGCCGCCAAGTTCGACCTCGACGCGCGCACCAATGCCGACGGCGCGCGCGCGCAGCACCAGCGCGGGATCGAAGAAGTAGGCGAACGCGATTTCTCCGGCGCCGAGCGAGGCCAGCGGCGAGGCGGGGTCGCGCCGCGCGGCGAGCAGGGCGCGCAGCAGGCCCGGGGTGTCGGCAGCGCCGCCCGAAAGGGGATTGTCGGCCGGATCGGTCACGGCGACCGGGCGTCTTGCGTGCGGCGCTTGCGCAAGCAGGATTGCCGCAGCCTGCGCGAGGCCCTGATCTGCACGAACCAGGACAGGCGCGAAATCGGCGCTGCGCAAGCGCCAGCGCGCGGCGATGTCGGACGCCGCAGCGTGCGCCTGGTCCCGCGTTGCGGCCCACACCATGACCGAGGCGCCGGTGTCGGGCGTGTCGGAATAGGGAAAGCCGCCGAAGAGCGTAATGTCGAGCGACCCGTCGCCTGCGTCTTCAAGTTCGCGTGCCGCCGCCAACAGAGGCGCCATCGGCGCACTGTCGGTGCGCATGTTGAAGCTTGGCAGACGCATACCGAGTGGAATCACGATACCGTGCAGAGCGCGTTTGCCTCGGGCGATGTCAAGCAGGCGCGCGACGGCGCGCACGGCCGTCGCGCGCATGTCGACATGCGGATAGGTGCGATAGCCGGTAGCGAAATCGAGATGCTCCGCGATGGCCGGCGGCATGTTGCCGTGCAGGTCGAAGCTGGCCGCCAGCGGAACGTCAGGCAAGTGGGCACGCACGCGTCTGACGATCTCGAGGTCGGGCGTTGGGCAGCGATCGGTGATCGCCGCGCCATGCAGCGACAGGTAGACGGCGTTCGGCTTGAGGGCGACGAGGTCCTCAAGCACCTCGGCACAAAATGCCTCGAACAACGCATGCTCGATCGGCCCGCCGGGCGTTGCGGAGGCGCAGCGCAAGAGTTGCGCTCGCCAATCCGGATACAGTGCCAGCACGTCCTGTACGCCGGCCAGTTCGGTCGCGGTGTCGCGCGCTGCGGTAAGCGCCGCGGCGCCTTTGGTCCATTCACGCGCTTCGAATTGCGCCCGTCCCGTCGGCAGCGGTGAAAACGCGTTGCCTTCGAACCACAGGCGTGCGATGGCGAGGATGGGCATGGTGAGCGGAATCGAAGCGCGAAATGCAAATGTGGGATGGGCGGACAAAGACTCGATGACACTGCGGTAGCCGGCGCTGAAATGCGCATTTCGCCGGGTGCGTTGAAACTGGCGTGTTGTCGAGGCCGCAGCCGGGTTGGTCCTAGAATCGCTGCTTGAGGCTTGTGCCAACTTCAGCATCTACGCATACCGATGACCAATTGCGAATTCGACCGCGTGCTTGACACGTATGGCGCCACCATTCCCGGCGCATTGCCTTTCAGGGCAAACGTGCGCGATCGGCAACCCGCATGAGTGTAGCGTGGCTGAGTCGCATCACGTTGCGCATCGCGCGAATATCCGCCAGGACGCGCTGGGTGTTCGTGTGCATAGAAGGCAGCGACGGCAGGGTCGGATGCGGCGAAGCGTCGCTCAACGGCCAGGAAGGTGCGATTCCTGCGGCGCTGGAAGGTTTGGCGGGACGCGCATTCGCGGCGCCTGCGGGGTGCCCGGAAGGGTTCGCCGCAGGGATCGTCCCGGCGGACATGGTTGAAGCGGCTGCCGTCTCAGCCATCGACCAGGCGCTCTGGGATTTGCATGCACAAGGCCAGGGACGACGCCTTGCCGACGCACTCGGTGGCGCGTGCCGCGAGAGCATTCCGATCTACGCCAATATCAATCGGCGTACCGAAGTGCGCACGCCGGCCGGGTTTGCGCGAAGCGCCAATGAAGCGCTGGCTGCCGGGTTCACGGCACTCAAGATCGCGCCGTTCGACGAGGTCGACCCGACGGGCTGCGCCGAAGGCAAGGGCGTGGTTGCGATGCAGACCGGGCTGGAGCGGATCGCCGCGGTGCGGGCGGCAGCCGGACCGGATTGCAGGTTGATGGTGGATTGCCACTGGCGCTTCGACGAGGCCACGGCGCGGGAGCTGGCGCGGGCGGCGGCGGCGCATCGCGTCTACTGGATCGAGTGCCCGCTGCCGGAAACCGAGGCCAATCTGGCCGCCCTGGTGCGGCTGCGCGGACAGGCCAATGCGCTGGGCATGCGGCTGGCCGGGCTCGAGCAGGGCATCCGCTTCGATTCTTTCCGCCCGTTTTGCGCGGCCGGCGCCTACGATGTGATGATGCCGGATGTGAAGTACATCGGCGGTCTGCGCGAAATGCTGTGCTGTGCGGACGAGTTCAGGCGCTTCGGCGTGGAGATGTCGCCGCACAACCCGACCGGGCCGATCTCGCATGCCGCAAGCCTGCAGGTGGCCGCAGCGATGCCGCATGTCGACATGTTGGAACACCAGTTCGACGAATCGCCGCTGTTCGACAGTCTGGTTTGCGGATTGCCGCCACGCGCCAGTGGTTGCTCGGTGCTGCCTGCCGCTGCCGGCCTGGGCGTGCGTCTGGACATGGCGCAGCTTGAGAGGCACGCGGACGGCCCAACGCGGTCCTGGGAAGCATTGACCTTTAACAATGGGGGGGCCTGACATGATCGTAGCGACGGAAACGGTCAACCATCTGTCGCTTGGGCTGGTAGCCACCGCGCGCAATCGATGGCGCCGCGTCGGAGAGGTTTGGTTGCGCGGCATCCTGGCCTGGTCCATTTCGATGGGCCGCGTCCGGCGCATGACCGCGCGCTTGCCTCGGGTATCATCGTCATCCTCTGCCCGATGCGGGCGATCGATTGGGGAACCTGGGTGCGGATCGGGATTGAAATCGGCGGCACGTTCACCGACCTGGTCGCCGTTTCGACAACCGGCGTCGAGGTGGTGAAGGTGTTGTCGACCCCGGCCTTCCCGGAGCAGGGCGTGTTCGACGCACTCGACCGGCTCGGCCATCCGCTGGGCGCAGCCGACACGCTGGTGCACGGTTCGACCGTGGCGACCAACGCGCTCATTGAGCGCAAGGGCGGCCGCACCGCACTGGTGACAACGCGCGGCTTTCGCGACATTCTCGAACTGCAGCGCGAACAGAAGAGCCGCAACTACGATTTGCGCTACGCGCGCACGCTCCCGCTGGTGCCGCGTCAATGGGTGATCGAGGCCAACGAGCGGCTCGACGCGAAGGGCCATGTGGTTGACAGTCTCGACCAAGCCGCTCTCACTGCGGATCTTGCCCGGTTCTTCGCCGCAGTTGAACCCGAATCGCTTGCCGTCTGCCTCCTGCATGCCTGCCAGAACGCCATCCATGAGAGGCAGGTGCGCGACATCGCCTTGCAGCTGCGGCCACAACTCAAGGTTTCGCTCTCCTCCGAAATCATGCCGGAGTATCGCGAATACGAGCGCGCCAGCACCACGGTGATGAATGCCTATCTGGCACCGGTGGTCGACGCCTACCTGGGCCGGCTTTCTGCGGGGCTCGACCGGCGTGGGTTTCGCGGCCGCTTCCATGTGATGCAGTCGAACGGCGGCATGTTGCCGGCGGACCGTTCGCGCCAGCATGCGGTGCGCACGCTGGTGTCGGGGCCGGCGGGCGGCGTCACCGGCGCGATCAGCGCGGCGGCGGCGTCGGGTTATCGCAACCTGATCACGCTCGACATGGGGGGCACCAGCACCGACATCTGCCTGGTCAACGATTTGCAGGCGCAGGTCGTTACCGGCAAGCTGGTCGATCGGCTGCCGGTGCAAGCGCCCATGCTCGACATCACCGCCATCGGCGCCGGCGGCGGCAGCATCGCCTGGTTCGACGCGGCAGGCCGGTTCCAGGTCGGGCCGCGCAGCGCCGGCGCGGTGCCCGGGCCGGCATGCTACGGCACCGGAGGAACCGAGGCGACGCTCACCGATGCCTGCGTGGTGATGGGGCTGATCCGGCCGCAGCGATTCCTGGGCGGCGCGATGAGCCTCGACCGCGACGCTGCCGCCCGTGCGCTCGAGGTCGTCGCGCTGCGCCTGGGCAGCACGCCTGAAGACGCGGCCGAGGGCATGTTCCGCCTCGCCTGCGCCAACATGCTGCAGGCCACGCGCCAGGTATCGATCGAGCGCGGCCACGATCCGCGCGACTACGTGATCGTCGCCTATGGCGGCGCCGGACCGCTGCACGCGGCGGTGCTGGCCGGGGAGATCGGCGCCACCGCGGTGCTGGTGCCGACCCATCCGGGCGTGACCTCCGCGATGGGGCTGGTGATCGCCGATTTCCGACTCGACTATGTCCGCTCGCGCGCCCTGACATTGGCGCCGGAAAACCTCGACGCCATCCGTGCGCTGTTTGCCGCGTTGCGTGAAGAGGCCGGGTCCGACCTCGAGGCCATGGCCCCGGAAGGCGAGCCCGCCATCGAATACCGCCTTGACCTGCGCTATGTCGGCCAGGGCTACGAGCTGTCGCTTGCGCTCGAGCCGTTCGCCGCCGGCGGCGCTTTTCTGGACGACGTCATCGAGCGCTTCCATGCGCTGCACAAGGTGCGTTTCGGGCACGCCGATGCGCGCCAGCCGGTGCGGGCGATCAACTATCGGGCGCGGCTTTGCGTTCCGCAACCGGCGCCGTGCGATCCCTGGGCGGCCGGCAGCGCCCTCGTCACGGGCGCGACGCAATGGGGCGAACTCCGCTGGGACGGGCGAACGGTGCGCTCGGCCTACGTCGCGCGCGAAGGCATGAGGCCGGGCGACACGCTGGCCGGCGCCGCGCTGATCGAGGACCATTCAGCCACCACCTTCGTTCCGCCCGGATGGAGTGCGCGGGTCGACCTGCGCGGCGCGCTGGTGATCGAACGGAGAGCATGACGCGATGGGCATGAACCAGGACACGCCTGCGGACGGCCGGCACGCCCGTCTCGATCCGGTCAACTTCCAGATCATCAGTGGTGCGCTCATCGCCGCTACCCGCGCGATGGCCGCTATCCTGCGCCGTTCGGCGCGTTCCACAATCATTCGCGAGACGCAGGATTTTTCCACCGCCATTTTCGACGCCGGCGGCAGCCTGGCGGCGCAGTCCGAGGCGATCCCCCTGCACCTGAATTCGCTCGGCTATGCGCTGTCGTTCTGTCTCCGGGACTATCCGGCGGCGACCCTGACAGCCGACGACGTCCTCATGGTCAACGACCCCTACCACGGCGGCCAGCACCTGCCCGACATCCAGGTGTTCACGCCGATCGTCCATCGCGGCGCCGTGATGGGATTCGTCGGCAACCTGGCGCACCACACCGACATCAGCGGCGGCATCGGTTCGATGAATCCGACGGCGACCGACGTGTTCCAGGAGGGTGTGCGCATTCCGCCGATCAGAATCGTGCCGGCACGCGATTTCGAGGCGGCGACCGGGCGCCTGCTCCTGGCCAACAGCCGGCAACCGGAAACCCTGCGCGCCGACCTCGAAGCGCAGATCGCCGCCAATCGCACCGGCGTTACGCGTGTGCTGGAACTGATCGACAAGTATGGGTTGGAGCGCCTCACCGCTGCCATCGCGATGGCCCAGGACGCCTCCGAGCGCGAGATGCGCGCGGCCATCCGCGCGGTACCCAACGGCGTCTACAGCGGCGAGGACTTCCTCGATGGCGACGGTTTCGATACCCGGCCGTTGCGCATTTTCGCCACCGTCCGGGTGGGCGACGACGAGATCGATGTCGACTTCGGCGGCACCGACCCGCAGGCGCGCGGCTACGTGAATTCGCCGCTGGCGTCGACGGTGTCGGCGGCCGGTACGGCGGTGCGCGCCTTGCTGGGCCATCCGGACATGGTCACCAACGACGGCTCGTTCCGACCGCTGCGCGTGCATGTGCCGGAAGGCTGCCTGCTCAACCCGCGCTTTCCGGCCCCGGTGCGCCTGCGCATGAATTCGGCCGGGCGCGCTTACGGCGCAGTGTTGCGTGCCTTGGGCCAGGCGCTGCCGGAGCGCGCCGCGGCCTGCGGCTTCGACACCACCACCACCGTCAATTTCGGCCATTTCGGAGCGCAGGGCTATGCCATCTTCATGGAGCCCATGCGCGGCGGCATGGGCGGGGCGGCGGGCGCCGATGGCGCCGACGCCATCAGCCAGTTGCTGAGCAACTCGGCGAACACGCCAGTGGAGGTCGCCGAGTCGGACTTTCCGTTTTTTCTGACGCGCGAGTACAGCCTGCGTGCCGACAGCGGCGGCGCGGGCCGGTTCCAGGGCGGCTTGGGCGGCGTGCGCGAATATGAAATCACCGCAGACCGCGTAGAGGCGCTTTTTTCGTCGGACCGTGCGATCCACAAACCCTGGGGCAGCGCCGGCGGCAGCGAAGGCAGCAGCGGGCGCGTGCTGCACATCCGCGCCGGCCAGGCGACCCAGCTGCCGCCCAATGGCGCGGCCCTCACCCTGCTGCGCGGCGATCGCCTGCGCGTGGAGACCGGCGGCGGTGGCGGATTCGGCGATCCGCGCGAGCGCGAGGCGCTCGCCGTCGAACGCGATCTGGCGTCCGGCAGGATCAGCAGCCGGTTTGCCCGTGAAGCCTATGGCATCGAGGCAAGCGGGGGCGAAGCGCTTGGGCAGTTTGCAGGCACGAAGAGTCAGACCTAGCCGGGAGGAAGCGTCATGGGAGCGGGAAAATTGAAACTCGAATGGTGGGCCGCATGCGCGGCCATGTTCATGGTGGCCGCAACGGTGAGTGCGCAAGTGCCGCCTCCGGCCAAACCAGCGTCGGAAAAATCGGTTCAGATCGGCGGTGCGGCGGTCGGGCAGTTCGGGCATTTCGTTGCCGTTGGCTGGGCCAAGGCGATGGCGCGCGCTCCGGGATACCGGGCATTGCCGGCGGCCACCAGCGGCTTCGTCGAGAACGCCCAGTTGATCGCACAGCAGAAGATGCAGTTCGGCTGGGTGTCCGGGCTGACCTTCGACGAGGCCAAGGGCGGCGATACCAGCGTCATCTCGAAAGAAGAACTGGCGCAGATGCGCGCGGTATTCACCCTGCCGGCGGGCGCCCATCATGTCGTGGTGCTGGCCGCGTCACCGATCCGTCGCCTCGAGGACATGGGCGGCAAGCGGATTTCCGGCTTCGGGCGTGGGTCGCTCGGCTGGTCCTACGTGGCTGACGTTCTGGGCACGGTGGGCATCGCCAAGGGGAGCTACCGCGAGGAGCCCCTGGGCCCGTCGCAGGCGATCCAGGCGCTCAAGGACGGCAAGGTCGATGTGGTGTGGGGCACGGGCAATCCGCCCAATCCGTCGATCGTGGAGCTGGCTGCTACGCACCGCTTTCGTCTCATCTCCATTCCGGCAGGCGTGATGTTGAAGCTCGATGTGAAGGCGCCGAGCTGGCAGGCGGCGCTCATTCCCAAGGGCGTCTACAACAACATGGAGGGCGGCGATGCCGACATCGTCACCCTGCAGCAAACCCAGGTGGCGACCACCCATGCCGGCGTCGATGCCGAGACGGTGTATGCGGCCGTATGGGCGGTGATGGAGCATCTGGGTGACTTCTGGTCGGTGCACCCGGGCGCCAAGTTCCTGGAACGGAAGACCGCGCTCGACGGCATGCCGATCCCGCTGCACGCCGGCGCGGTGCGCTACTACCGCGCCCGCGGCATCGCCATCCCGGCGCGCCTGTTGCCGCCGGAAGCGCGTTGAGCGTCGCCCCGCGCGGCCCCGGCGCGGCCCCCTATGCAGCGGCAGGTGCGCTGATGGCGCAGCCGGATGACAAGGCGACCGCCGCGCCGCCGCCGCTCTGGGTCAATCGCGCGACCGCCGTACTTGCGCTGGCGCTGTTCGCTTTCGTGCTGGGCACCGCGCTCGCGGGCGAGTTTTCCATCGACATCCAGCGCGGCGTGCCGTTCGCGCTGATCGCCATCATCGTGTTGCTGCGCCATCCGCTGGTGCCCCATGCGCGCTGGTTGCGTCTGGTGGACCTGGCGCTGGCCGGTGCGGCCGTCTACGCCGTGGGCTATGTCGCTGTGCATGGCGAGGTGATCGTGCGCCGCCTTGGCCGCGTCAACGCGCAGGACGTGACGGCCTGCCTGATCGGCCTGGCCGTGTCAGTCGAGATCGCGCGCCGCACCGTCGGCATCCTGCTGCCGGCGATCGCCCTGGCCTTCGCCGGGTTCGCCGCCTTCGGCAGTTTCCTGCCCGGTTCGAGCGCCGTTGCCGCGTCTTCGCTCGGACGCATGGCGCTGGCCGCATGGGTCGGGACCGACGGCGTCTTCGGCATCGCGTTCGGCGTGATGGTCGGCGTGGTCTATATCTATGTGCTGCTGGCTGCGCTGATGGAGCGCAGCGGCGGCACGCGTGCCCTGGTTACCCTGGCGCACGTGATGACGCGCGGTACCAGGAGCGGCCCGGGGTTGACCACCGTGGTCAGCTCCGGCCTCTTCGGCATGGCCTCCGGCAGCGGCGTGGCCGACGTTGCTGCCGTGGGCACGGCCAACATTCCGGCGATGAAACAAGCCGGTTACAGCGCGCCGTTCGCCGCCAGCGTCCAGGCGCTGTCCTCGATCGGCGCGCAAGTGATGCCGCCGATCATGGGTTCGTCCGCGTTCATCCTGGCCGAACTCACCGGCACGCCCTACGCCAAGATCGCGCTGATGGCGATCATTCCCGCCTTGCTGTACTACGTCTGCGTCGGCGCCGCGGTGCATTTCGAAGCCCGTCGCATCGGCCTGGGCGCCGTCGACCATGCGCCGCCGCCGATGCGCTGGAGCGAGATCGCCCTGGGCGTTGTGCCTCTGGTGGCGCTGGTATGGCTATTGGTCGGCGGTATGAGCCCGTCGCGCGCCGGCCTGTGGGCGGTGGGCGCGCTGCTCGCCATCGCGCTGTTGCGCCGCAATCGCGCGCTGGCGCCGCGCCATCTGTTGGTCGCGCTGGTGGAGGGGACGGTCGCCTCGCTGCCGATGTGGACGGCCACCGCGGTGATCGGATTGATCGTCTCCGCCGTGGCCCTGACCGGGGTGACCACCGACATCAGCCTGGCGGTGGTGAAACTCTCCAAGGATTCGCTGTTCCTCGCGCTGGTGGTGGTGATGCTCGCCTCCATCGTCCTGGGCACCGCATTGCCGACCGTCGCGGCCTACTTGTTGCTGGTGATCATGGTGGCGCCGGCGTTGCAGGATCTCGGCGTGCCTCTGGTGATCGCGCATTTCTTCGTTTTCTACTACGGGGTTACCTCCGACTTGACGCCGCCTACCGCGCTGGCGCCGCTGACCGCGGCGGCCCTGGCGGGGGCCGACTTCTGGCAAACCTGCCTCTTGACGATGCGCATCGGCGTGCCGATCTTCATCCTGCCGTTCGCCTTTGTCTACCATCCGGCGTTGCTCCTGGCCGGGTCGCCGGGCCAGATCATCTCTGCGGCGCTGACTTGCGCAGTCGGGGTTGTCGCGTTTTCCGCCGGCGCGATCGGCTACCTCGCAGGGCCGTTGGGCGGGGCGGGGCGCGTGCTGCTGTTGGCGGCCGGGCTCGCCCTGCTGGCGCCCCATCCGGGCGCAGCTGTGTCGGGCCTTGCCGCCCTCTTGCTGGTGTGGAGCCTGCAGGCCTGGCGCCCGCAGTGGGCCGCACGCCTGCGCATATGATGCCGCCCAAATCGTGCGTTTTCCCAGGTGAGACCGCATGAGCGAACCCGATCGCGTCGCCGCCGTGGCTGGAACGCAAGCCACATGCGCCAGGTTTCTTCACGGCAAGACCGCGCTGGTGACAGGCTCGGGACGCAATATCGGCCGCGCCATCGCGCTCGGATTCGCCGCCGCGGGCGCCAATGTCGCGATCAATGGCCGCACCGATCTTGCCGCGGCCGAGCGCGTGGCGGCAGAGGCGCGCACGCATGGTGTGGCGGCGCTGGCCGTGCTGGCCGATGTGGCCGATGCCGGCGCGGTGCTGCGCATGGTGCAAGAAGCGGGGCGTGCCTTGGGCACGATCGACATCGCGGTGGCCAATGTCGGGGTGCGCGAAGTGCGCGGGCTGCTCGACATCACCCCGGAACGCTGGCGCGCAGTGATCGAAACGAACCTGAGCGCCGCCTTCTACCTGGCCCGCGCGGTGCTGCCGGGCATGCGCTCGCGTGGCTGGGGCCGCATCATCCACATTGCCGGACGCAGCGGATTCTTTCCCAAGGAAAACCGTGCCCATGTTTCCACCAGCAAGGCCGGCATGCATGCGCTGGCGAAGGCCATCGCAATTGAGTTCGGGCCGTATGGCATCACCGCCAACACGATTGCGCCCGGCGTCATCGATACCGAACGCTCCGACGCGACCCATCCCGGGTACGCGGCCGACTTCGCGCAGCGCAGCCGCGCCATGCCGGTGCGCAGACTCGGCACGACCGACGACATCGCCGCGCTTTGTCTTTATCTCGTGTCCGATGCCGGCGGCTACATGACCGGCCAGGTGTGCCATGTCAACGGCGGCGAATTCATGTCTTGAGTGCGACGACGGGCAACAACCTGCATCGGGAATTCGACAAAGATCATGCAAGTAAACGTTGAATCGGTTCGCAATTGGGTTGCAGGCGCCAGGCGCATCGTGGTCCTGTCGGGGGCCGGGATTTCGACCGAATCCGGTATTCCCGATTTTCGCGGCCCCAACGGTCTCTGGACCCGCGACCCCGAGGCCGAGAAGCTCTCCGACATTCGCTACTACATGGGCGATTCCCAGGTACGCAGGAATGCCTGGCAAAAGCGTCTCGCGAACCCCGCCTGGACCGCGCAACCGAATGCCGGCCACAAGGCGATCGTCGAACTCGAACGGCGCGGCCGCCTGCATGCGCTGATCACGCAGAACATCGACGGCCTGCACCAGAAGGCCGGCAGTTCACCCGATCGCGTCATCGAAGTGCACGGCACCATGCATTCGGTGCTGTGCATGTCATGCGACTGGCGCGGGCCGATGCTGCCGGTGCTCGAACGCCTGCGCGCGGGCGAAGCCGATCCGGCCTGCACCAAGTGTGGCGGTATCCTCAAGAGCGCCACCATCCTGTTCGGCGAGGGCCTCACGCCCGGCGTGATGGAGCGCGCCATGACGGCCGCATTGGAGGCTGACCTGCTGATCGCCGTCGGTACCAGCCTTGGCGTTTATCCGGTGGCCGGCGTGGTGCCGGCGGCCAAGGACGCCGGCGCGCGCCTGGTGATCGTCAATGCTGAGCCGACCCCGTTCGACGAGATTGCCGATGCGGTGCTGGCGCGGCCGATTGGGGAGATTCTGCCCCTCGTGATCGGTGACCTGCACGCCTGATCATGCCCAGACCAGACCGCTGTCGGCGCGAACATTCGCCGCCCGCGGCACGGGCTCGCCGGTGCGCCTGGGGAGCGACGCAATCTACCCGCGCAGTGTTGACCTGCCCGCAGAATAGTCGCGTACTTCCGCGCAGTATGTTTCGCGCTGCGCGCGCGGCAGCCACGCGCCCTCGAAGGCGTTGATCATCAGTTGTGCCAGTTCGTCTTCGGTAAAACCGCATGCGGCCGCCACCGGCGGCAGCATGCGGCCCAGGGTGCCGCTTGCGAACAATCCCGGATCGTCGCTGTTGAGGGTGACCTTGAGGCCGCGCTCGAACATCGTGCGGATGCGATCGACGCGGCGCGGCGCCGGGTCGCTCGT
>JAYVST010000058.1:0-2697 GCA_043775255.1 Burkholderiales bacterium | reverse complement strand
CGCCGCACAATCTCCGAACTGGGGACCGCAGGCATCGAGGCTTCCTCGATCCCGATCGACGTGACCTCCCCCGTCTCGGTGGCCGACGCCTTCGCCGAGGTACACCGGCGCTATGGCCGCTGCGACGTGCTGATGAACTGCGCCGGTATCGCGAAGGTGTATCCGTTCCTCGAGTTCCCCTTGGACAACTGGCAGAAGACCATGGATGTGAACGTCACCGGGTCGCTGCTTTGCTCGCAGCATGCGGCACGAATGATGGTGGCGAACGGCTGGGGCCGCATCGTCAACATCGCCTCGGTCGCCGGCATGCGCGCCGTAGGTGTCGGCCGTACGGCCTACGGCACATCCAAGGCCGCACTCATCGCCCTCACCCGCCAGATGGCCGTGGAACTCGCCGCGCACGGCGTAACCGCCAACGCGGTCTGCCCAGGCCCGGTCGACACGCCGCTCACGCGCGTGCTGCACTCCGACAAATTCCGCGGCGAATATACGCGCGCGATCCCGATGAATCGCTACGGCACCACGGACGAAGTTGCGGCTGTCGCAGCCTTCCTCGCGTCCGACGGTGCAGCCTACGTGACCGGCATCGCGATGCCGGTGGATGGCGGCTTTCTTGCCGCCGGCGCCCGCCCCGACTGAACGCGTAGTGCATCTGAAAAAAAGAACAAGCATGCAAACCCCGACCATCACCCGCCGCCAGGTCCTCGGCATGCTGGCTGCCGGCGCCGCTGCGGCCGTTGTCCCCGGCGTGCGCGCGCAGGGCGACTGGCCCAGCCGACCGATCAAGATCGTGGTGCCCGTCGCCGCCGCCGGCATCATTGACCTGCTGGCCCGCAACCTCGCGGAGGCGCTGCGCCTGAAGGTGCCCGCCGGCCTCGTGGTCGAGAACCGACCCGGCGCCGACCAGATGATCGGCACGCAGAGCGTTGCCCGCGCGCCCGGCGACGGCTATACGTGGCTCGGCGGCGCCACGCCCTTTACCACGACGGCGCACCTGCGCAAGCAGCCCGGCTTCGACCCGTTCAAGGACTTCACGCCGATCGCCTTGCTCGCCACGAGTCCGAACGTGGTGGTCGTGCCCGCAACGCTCGGCGTGTCGACGATGCAGGAGCTCATCATTCTCGGCAAGCGCAAGCAAGGCGGCCTCAGCTACGCGAACCCTGGCAACGGCTCCTCGAACCACCTCGGCACGGAGCAGTTGCGCGCCGCGACCGGCGTCGAGATGCTCAACGTGGTCTATCCCGGCCAGCCGCCCGCAATCAACGACCTGCTCGCCGGCCGCACGGACTTCATGCTCATGAGCTCCTCGCTTGCACCGCCGCATATCATGTCCGGCAAGCTCAAGGCGCTCGCCGTGGTCGCGCCGCAGCGTCTGGCCCGTCTGCCGAACGTGCCGACGATCGCCGAGGCCGGCTTCCCGAGCGTGAATGTCGTGCCCTGGATCGGCGTGCTCGCGCCGTCCGCCACGCCGGATGCGATCGTCGAGCGCGCGCACAGAATGATCATCGAAATTGCCGAGACACCCGGCTACAAGGAGGGTGTGCAGCGCATCGGCGCCACGCCGGCGCCACAGCACACCACCGCACAGTTCGCCGCCATGTTGCGCACCGAGTACGAGCAGTGGCCGCAGCTGTTCACGCGCGCCGGGCTGGAGAAGTCATGAGCCTTTCCAAGCCGGCGCGGAAGCGCCCCAACGTCCTCATCGTGGTGCTCGACGATGTCGGCTTCTCGGACATCGGCTGCTACGGCTCGGAGATCGCCACGCCCGCGATGGACAAGCTCGCGGCGGGCGGCGTGCGCTACAACAACTTCCACGTGACGCCGATGTGCTCGCCCACGCGCGCGTCGCTGCTGTCGGGGCGCAATCCACATGCGGTCGGCGTCGGCATCGTCGCTGAATGGGCCAACGGGCTGCCCGGCTACGACGGCCGTGTGCACCCCAGCGCCGGCATGCTGCCGCAGGTGCTGCGCGAAAACGCCTACAACACCCTTGCGGTCGGCAAGTGGCACCTCACGGCGACGGAGGAATACGGCGCGGCCGGCCCGTTCAGCAACTGGCCGCTCGCGAAGGGCTTCAACCGCTGGTACGGCTTCCACGGCGCGCTGACGGACCAGTTCCATCCGGAGCTGTGCGTCGACAACCACCTGATTCATGTCGAGCCGAAGCCTGGCTACCACCTCACCGAGGACTTAGTCGAAAATGCGATCGGCATGGTGCGCGACCACGTCTCCACCTCGGCAGGGCGGCCGTTCTTCATGTACCTGGCGCTCGGCGCGTGCCACTGGCCGCACCAGGCGCCGAAGGCCTTCATCGAGCGCCAGCGCGGGCACTATGACCATGGCTGGGATGCGGTGCGCGCCCAGCGCTTGAATAAGCAGCTGGAGCTCGGGATCGTCCCGCCCGGCACCGAACTCTCGCCGCGCGATGCCGAGGTGCGCGCGTGGGAGGACATGCGCAAGGACGACGATACCTTCACACTGAGCACGCGCCTGCAGGAGGCGTACACGGGCTTCATGGAGCACACCGACCTGCACCTCGGGCGGCTCTTCGACGAGCTGGAGGCGCTGGGAATCGACGACAACACCGCGGTGCTGCTGCTCTCGGACAACGGCGCCAGCGCCGAGGGCGGCGCCACCGGCGCGATCAACCTTCGCAAGCACATGGTGTACGAGAAGGACGACCCGAAACAAGCGATG
>JAYVST010000057.1:0-3929 GCA_043775255.1 Burkholderiales bacterium | reverse complement strand
CCCCTCACGTGATGGCGGCGGTTTCAGCGAAACCGACCCGACCCTGGGCCAGATCGTCGAGTTCGCCGGCAATTTTGCGCCCCGAGGGTGGGCGCTTGCCGACGGACGGCTGCTCCCGATCGCGCAGAACCAGGCACTGTTTTCCCTCCTCGGTACCCAATACGGCGGCGACGGAAGAACTACGTTCGCATTGCCGGACCTGCGCGGCCGCACCTTGATCGGCACCGGCAACACCTTCCAGGCAGGCGATATGATTGGCACAGACTCGACCACGCTGAGCATCGCCAACCTCCCCGCGCACACCCATACCGCCCCCGTTCCGGAACCCGAAACGTACGCCGTGTTGCTCGCAGGTCTTGGCCTGCTTGGAGTTGTCGCGCAGCGCAGGAAAAGACAAGCCGTCGCCTGATTCGGCCCGGAAGCATCCCGGCGTACCCTGCTTCGGCGGGGTCGAATGTCGGCCCTCTGTAGTGCATGCCGTAGACCGCATCCCTCGTGAGAATGTGCCCGGTCTGGTCGATCGGCTCGATTGCCGGGTCTTCCAGGCGCGCTGGCGCCGAGGCGAACGGAATACGGGTCCGCACACCGCGAACCTTGCCAGTCCGGTTACTCGATCACCCGCGTCGCCTGCAGCAGAATCGTCTGCGGAATCTTCAGGCCGAGCGCCTTGACGGTTTTCATGTTGACCACCATCTCGAATGTGCTGGGTTGCTCGAGCGCGATATCGGCTGGCTTGGCGCCTTTGAGAATCTTGTCGATGTGCGCCCCGGCGCGTCGGAAAAAAACCGGCAGGTCCGGGCCGTATGACATCAAGCCGCCGCCCTCGGGAAACGCGGTATACATTGAAATCGCGGGCAGTCGATTGTCTTGCGCGAATTTCGCAATGCGCGGCTGCAACTGCTGGATGATGGGCGACGACAACTGAATCATCGCGTGCGGGCGTTTCTTCAGAGCGGCGCCGAGGAGCGCTTCAAGCTCCGCAGGATCGCGTAGTTCAACCACGTCGAGCGTTATCGACAATTTTCCGGCTGCGGCCTTGAGTGCTTCCAGTTGCCACTGACCGCTGGTCACACTCCACAGCACTGCGGCGCTTTTCATCCTCGGCATGATTTCGGTGAGCATTTGCAACCACTTGCCCGTTATGCCCGAGGCATCGAAAAACAAACCCGTGATGTTGCCGCCTGGCCGGGGGAAGCTCGCCGCGAAGCCACTTGCGATCGGATCGACTTGCAAATCGGCGGCGACGATCGGGATCGACCCAGCCACTGCTTTGAGGGCATTGATCGGTCCAATGGTGACCGCGTACAGGACATCGACCTTGAGTTTGACCAGTTCCAGTGCCAGACCCGGAAGCGTCCCGAACCTGCCACCGGCATAGCGGTATTCGACCGCGATGCTCTTCCCCTCGACGTATCCGACGTCGCGCAAGCCCTGCTGGAACCCGCTGATGCTGAGCGTGATTGGGGCAGGCGGCGGTAATCCGGGATGCAGCACCCCCACCACGGGGATCTTCCGGGTCTGCTGCGCGAACGCCGCAAGCGGCGTCGCGAGTGCGCCGGCGCCCAGGGCGAGAATTATTTTTCTGCGCATCAGTCGAGCTACTCGATCACCCGCGTTGCCTGCAGCAGAATCGTTTGCGGAATCTTCAGGCCGAGCGCCTTGGCGGTTTTCATGTTGACCACCATCTCGAATGTGCTGGGTTGCTCGAGCGCGATATCGGCTGGCTTGGCGCCTTTGAGAATCTTGTCGACGTGCGCCCCGGCGCGTCGGAAAAAAACCGGCAGGTCCGGGCCGTATGACATCAGGCCGCCGCCCTCGGGAAACGCGGTATACATTGAAATCGCGGGCAGTCGATTGTCCTGCGCGAATTTCGCAACGCGCGGCTGCAACTGCTGGATGATGGGCGCCGACAACTGAATCATCGCGTGCGGGCGTTTCTTCAGAGCGGCGCCGAGGAGCGCCTCAAGCTCCGCAGGATCGCGCAGTTCAACCACGTCGAGCGTTATCGACAATTTCCCGGCTGCGGCCTTAAGTGCTGCCAGTTGCCACTGACCGGTGGCCACACTCCACAGCACTGCGGCGCTTTTCATCCTCGGCATGATTTCGGTGAGCATTTGCAACCACTTGCCCGTTATGCCCGCGGCATCGAAAAACAAACCCGTGATGTTGCGGCCCGGCCGGGCGAAGCTCGCCGCGAAGCCACTTGCCACCGGATCGATCTCGAGATCGACGGCGACGATAGGGATCGCCCCTGCCACTGCTTTGATGGCATTGATCGATCCGACGCTGGCAGCGTACAGGACAACCGGGCTTTGAGCGCCCAGGATTTCGACGGACGTAACACGCGGCCACGCTTTCGATAGGCTGCGCCTCTTGGTGGATAGCGGCACCGGTTTGGCGCCGGTAAGGCCGCAAGGTTTTCACTGCGCGTTTTTGCTGAGTTGGATGCTGGACTGCCGAGATTGCCTGGACCACCAGATTGGCATATGCTACGCCATATGCCAATTCATTTTCCGGAGGCCCTCGTGACCGAACGCCACGCCTCATTGTTCCGCAACGGCCGCAACCAGGCGGTGCGTATTCCACGTGAGTTCGAGATGGAAGGCACTGAGGTGCTGATACGCAAGGAAGGCGACCGACTGATCCTCACACCCATCCGCAAGAACCACCTGCTCGACCTGCTGGCGTCCTGGGAGCCGCTGGACGAAGGCTTGCCCGAAATCGAAGATCCCCCGCCGCAGACCCGGGACGGGCTGTGATGGCCGAGCCCGCCTGGATGTTGGACACCAACATCCTGTCTGACTTGATTCGCAACCCGCGAAGCGCGCTGATGCAGCGGCTGGACGCCATCCTGCCCGATGCCGTATGTACCAGTATCGTGGTGGCCTGTGAACTGCGCTTCGGAGCCTGCCGAAAAAACTCTGACGTGCTGAAGCGACGCGTGGAGCAACTGCTGGACGCACTGGTAATCTTGCCGTTGGACCCGCCGGCCGATCGGCACTACGCGGACATCCGCGCGTCCCTGGAACGCGCCGGCACCCCCATCGGCAGCCACGACCTCTTCATCGCAGCGCATGCGCGCTCGCGCGACATGACGCTGGTGACGCACAATATCCGCGAGTTCGCGCGCGTGACCGGCCTGCGCCTGGAAGACTGGATGAGCGCGCAGAACTGAAGAACGAAAAAAGCAAAGAAGGGCTGCCCTCAAAGTGCGCTGCTCCTTTTGAGCGGCGCAGACCAACGTATCCCACCGCATGTGAATGGCTGTCCAAATCCGCCACTACATGGCGATGCGCATTTTTCGGGCATTGAAAATGCTCGCCGGCATATTGCCCGGCAGCCGGGTCAAGTGCAAGTTGCGGCCTTTTGCAGCCTGGCGCAGCGAACCCTTGACGCGACGCAGGGGCGATACATTTTTTCATTACTGCGGTTCCGCTCAACCGTTCGCCCGCTCCACATGAGGTACCGCATTACGCGGTCGCCACCCAGTCTTCGACCCGCAAGCCGGCCACCCGCTGAAACTCGCGGGTGTTGTGCGTTACAAGCGTTGCGTCTTCAGCCAGCGCATGGCAGGCAATCCAAAGGTCGTTGGCGCCAACAGGTGTGCCCGCATCTCTCAGTCGCGTGAACTGCAGGGCGTAGTGCCGGCAGATGGAAGGGCCTGCAGGATAGATCACCGTGACCTGCCGGGCCAACGCATCCAGTCGGCGCACGACCGCAGGTTTGCGTGTGCTGCGCTCGGCGCCCTTCAGCAGTTCCGCCCATGTGATGAAGGACATGCACAACCGGTCTACCTCGGGCAAGGTATCGACGCGATGCGCGACGGCCGGTGGCTGGTTCTTGATCAGATAGATCAGGATGTTGGTATCCAGCAGGTAGATCACAACGCTTCCCGCTCCTGCATGGGTTGCACGGCCGACTGTTCGGCC
>JAYVST010000056.1:0-4703 GCA_043775255.1 Burkholderiales bacterium | reverse complement strand
GGGTCGGCGGCGCGTGCCGGCGCCACTGTCGTGGCGGGCGCGAGGGATTTGGCCAGCCACATGCCGCGCCGGTGCTCGGACAGATGCAGCATCAGGTCGTAGCCGCGCGCCTTCAGCGTGCGCCACAACGCCCACTCGCCGGCCGCCTGCGCGGTCAGTCCGGCGTTCTTCCAGTTGCGGTCCACCGTGTGGAGTTGCGCGATCGCCGGGTGGCCCGACAGCATCTCGGCGGTGTCGGCGTAAACCAGCGCGTCGATCTCCATCTGCGGCGCATGCGCCTGCAACGCGGAAAACACCGGCGAGGTGAGCAGCACGTCGCCGTGATGGCGCAGCTTGACGACTAAGGCGCGGCGCGCCCGCGCGAGGTCAGGCGCGTCGGCGGGCGCGGTCAATAGACTATTTCCGCGCCGGCCGGCGTGAGCCAGTCGCGCAGGCCGGCCAAGAGTTCCTCGCGCGGCGTCACGCGCCAGGAATCGGCCATCTGCAGAGTGCAGCGCGCGGTGCCGTTGTCGTATTCGATGGTGACCGGGCAGGCGCCGTTGCGGTAAGGGCCCAGCAGTTCCATCAGTTTTTTGCCGTTGGCCTGGCCGTTCATCGAAAGTCTGAGGCCGCGGCCATAGCTGCGCCGCAGGTCGGCTAAGCTCATGATGCGCTCGGCGTTGATGCGCACGCCGCCGGAGAAACGGTCCTCGCGCACGCGCCCGGCGATCACCAGCAACTCGTCTGGTTTGAGGATGTCGCGGTGCTGGTCCATCAGTTCCTGGAACAGCGTCACCTCGAGCTTGGCGCTGCCATCGTCGAGCTCCAGGATGATCATCTTGCCGCGCCGCGTCATCACCACGCGAATCTGCGTGACAACGCCCGCCAGCAGTTGGGCGTCCTCGCGCGGCACGACGGCCGCAAGCGGCGTCTTGACCAGCCGCCGCACCTCCGGCGCATAGGCATCGAACAGATGGCCGGAGAGGAAATAGCCGAGCGCCATTTTCTCGTTCAACAAGCGGTCGCGCTCGGTCCACTTGAGCGTGTGCAGGAGTTCCGGCTCGCGGTCCGCCGCCTCGCCGGAGCCGCCGAACAGGCTTACCTGCGAGGCGCTCTGCTCGGCCTGTTCGGCCGCTTCCATCGCGATGCCCACCGAGGCCAGCAGCGCCGCCCGGTCCGGTTCGAGAGCGTCGAAGGCGCCGGCCCGCACCAGGGACTCGATGGTGCGGCGATTGACCAGGCGCTTGTCGACCCGCTTGGTGAAATCGAACAGGCTGGTGAACGGCGCCTTCTCGCGCGCGGCGATGATCGACTCGATCGCCCCTTGGCCGCTGCCCTTGATGCCGCCCAGACCGTAGCGCAAGGTCGACGGGTCGGTCGGGCGGAAGCGATATTCCGAGCGGTTGATGTCCGGCGCGAGGATCTTCACGCCATTGGCCTTGGCATCCGCGGCGAGGATCTGCACCTTGTCGGTATCGTCCATCGACGCCGACATGTTGGCGGCGAAAAACGCGGCCGGGTGGTGCACCTTGAGATACGCCGTGTGGTACGCCAGAAGCGCATAGGCGGCGGCGTGCGATTTGTTGAAGCCGTAGCCGGCGAACTTCTCCATCAGGTCGAAAATCTCGTCGGCGGTTTCGGCCGAGAGCCCGTTCCTGGCTGCGCCGTCGCGGAAGATCTGCCGCTGTTTGGCCATCTCCTCCGCGTCTTTCTTGCCCATTGCGCGGCGCAGGAGATCGGCGCCACCGAGCGAATAGCCGCCGATGATCTGCGCCATCTGCATTACCTGCTCCTGGTAGACCATGATGCCGTAGGTCTCGGAGAGGATCGACTCGACACGCGGATCGGGATAGGTGACCCGTTCGCGGCCGTGCTTGCGCTCGATGAAGCTGGGGATCAGCTCCATCGGGCCCGGGCGGTACAGGGACACCAGGGCGATGATGTCCTCGAAGCGGTCCGGCTTGGCGCCGATCAGCATGTCGCGCATGCCGCGGCTTTCAAACTGGAAGATCGCGACCGTGTTGGCTTTCTTGAAAATCTCGTAGGACTTGGGGTCGTCGAGCTTGAGGGTTGCGCAACTGAAGTCCGCCAGATGGGGATGCAATTGGCGAATGTAGCGCTCGGCCCAATCGAGAATCGTGAGGGTGGTGAGACCCAGAAAGTCGAACTTCACCAGGCCCACGGCTTCGACATCGTCCTTGTCGTACTGGCTGATCACGCCCTCGGCGCCACCTTGCGTGTAGAGCGGGCAGAAGTCGGTCAGCTTGCCGGGCGCGATCAGCACGCCGCCGGCATGCTTGCCCACCGAGCGCGAAATGCCTTCGACCTGCTCGGCAAGCGCAAGCAGTTCGCGCACTTCCTCCTCGCGCGCTTCGCGGTCGGCCAACACCGGCTCCATCTCGCGCGCCATCTGGATGGTGATGGTCTTGCCAGGCTGGAACGGGATCAGCTTGGCGATGCCGTCACAAAACCCGTAACCGAGATCGAGCACGCGGCCGATGTCGCGCACCGCCGCCTTCGCGGCCATGGTGCCGAAGGTGGCGATTTGCGAGACCGATTCAACCCCGTATTTCCGCTTGACGTAGTCGATCACGCGGTCGCGCCCGGCTTCGCAGAAGTCGATGTCGAAGTCCGGCATCGAAACCCGTTCGGGGTTGAGGAAGCGCTCGAACAGCAGGTTGTAGGCTAAGGGGTCGAGATCGGTGATGCCCAGCGAATAGGCCACCAGCGAGCCCGCGCCCGAGCCGCGCCCCGGGCCTACCGGCACGCCGTTGGGGAATTCGGGCTCGCGTACCGCACGGGCCCAGTTGATGAAGTCCGCCACGATCAGAAAGTAGCCCGGAAAGCCCATCTTGACGATGGTGGCGATCTCGAAATCCAGGCGCTGCACATAGCGAGGCCGGGCTGCCTCACGCGCGGCTTGGTCCGGATACAGGCTCTCCAAGCGCGACTTCAGGCGCTCATGCGAAAGCTGCCGCAGGTAGTCGTCCAGCGTCACGCCTTCCGGGGTGGGGAAGAGTGGCAATTTGGGTTTGCCCAGCACCAGTTCCAGATTGCAGCGTCGCGCGATCTCCACCGCGTTTTCCAGCGCTTGCGGAATGTCGGTAAAGCGTTCGGCCATCTCGTCCTGGGTGAGGAAACACTGGTCCTCGCCATAGTTGCGCGGCCGGCGCTGGTCACCCAGCATGTAACCTTCAGCGATGCAGGTGCGCGCCTCATGCGCCCGGAATTCGTCGGCGCTGGCGAACTGGATCGGGTGCGTGGCCACCACCGGCAGGTGCAGTCGCAGGCCCAGTGCAACGATGCGCCGCAACACCCCTTCGGCCTGGGCACGAAGAGTCGCCGGGCCGGCGCGCTGTATTTCAAGGTAGAAGCGGTTCGGAAACAGCGTCGCCCATTCGTTGGCCGCAGCCTCGGCTGCCTCTGCGTTGCCGGCGCCGATCGCCTGGGCGATGTCGCCGGCCCATGGACCGGACAACAGGCCGGAGAGCGCGATCAACCCGCCGCTGCCGCCTTCGCTTTCGCGAAACCAGTGCTTGTCGATCTCCGCGCGCCCGAGGTTCTGGTTGGTGAGCCAGGCGCGCGAGAGCAGGCTGCACAGGCGCAGATAGCCGGCCTGGGAGGCGGCCAGCAAGAGCGCGCGCGACGGCTTGTCGCGCTCGGCCGGGTTGCTGATCCAGACGTCCACGCCGATCACGGGTTTGACGCCACGCCCGCGTGCCGCCTTGTAGAACTTGACGATGCCGAAAAGATTGACCAGATCGGTCAGCGCCATGGCGCCCATGTTGTCGGCGCGCGCGCGCGCCACCACGTCGTCGATGCGCACCAACCCGTCGGTCACCGAGTATTCCGAGTGCAGCCGGAGATGGACGAAGCGGGGTGTTGGCATGCAGGGATTTTACTTGGCTCGGGCGGCGCCGGCGCCGGCAGGCGGATAATCCGGCGCAACGAAAAGTCATGCCAAGGAGACAAGCCATGCCGCTTCTGCGATTGCCGCGCTCGTGCTTAGTGCTGGGCCTTGCCCTGGTTGCCCCCGTGCTCCTGGCGCAGGCCTTTCCGAACCGCCCGGTGAAACTGATTGTCGGCTACACGCCTGGCGGCGGCGTGGACATCAACGCCCGCATGCTGGCGGGCAAGCTTTCCGAGATCTTGGGCCAGAACGTGTTGGTGGAAAACAAGCCCGGCGCCAACACCAACATCGCCAACGAATTCGTCGCCCGCGCCGCGCCGGACGGCTACACGCTGCTCATCAACACGCCGGCGGTGGCGATCAACATGTCGCTCTACAGGAACCTGCCGTTCGATACCCTGAAGGATTTCGCGCCGGTGTCGGTGTTCTCGGAAAGCCAGAACATCATGCTCACCAACGCCGCCAAGCCGTTCAAGACCGTCGGCGAAGTCGTGGCCGCCGCGCGTGCCAAACCGGGCGCGCTTACCTATGCCTCCGCCGGCAGCGGCAGCACCCAGCACTTGGCGGGCGAACTCTTCAAGTTGCAGACCAAAACCGACATCCTGCACGTGCCCTACAAGGGCAGCGCGCCGGCCACCACCGCGCTGTTGTCAGGCGAAGTGGACCTGGTATTCATCAACGTGCCGACCATCCTGCCGCACGTGAAGTCCGGCCGGCTGCGCGCGCTCGCCGCCGCCGGCGCGAAGCGCACCGCGCTGATGCCCGACGTGCCCACGCTCAGGGAGGCCGGCGTCAACGGCGTGGAAGTGGTGGT
>JAYVST010000055.1:0-2839 GCA_043775255.1 Burkholderiales bacterium | reverse complement strand
GGATACAGACCACGGCGCCGAGGCGGGCCGCGGCACTGGCGCCGCGACTGTGTTGGCGCAGCACCCGCTCGATGGCGGTGAAGAAAATGTGTAGTGCGGCATTCAGAACTGCCGGATCGCGTTCCAGGTGGTAGCGCAGCCGCTTGGGCACCGAGCGCACCCACCGGCGCACCGGAAGGCGCGGGATGACATACAGCACTTCTCGCATTCAATCGGACGGAGAGTGTTTTCCACCAACGGCCTTGGCCGATAGATGCTGGTTGATTCGTTGCTGAAGCGAAGCGCGCATCACTGCGACACCGGCTCCATTCCCTTCGCCTTGATAGCGGCAGCCGCCTCAGCGCTACGCAAAAACGCGAGCAGTTCTTTCGCCGCGTCGAGGTTGCTGGCGCTGGTCATCAGCGCCGCCGCGAACAGCGTGGTGTTCTGCAGGCCCGCTGGCAGCGGACCGAGGATATCGATGCCCGGCACGCCGTAAAGCAACTGATACTGCAAGACGCCGATCTCGGCTTCGCCATTGGCGACCATCGGCCCGAGTGCTGCGGCTTTGGCAGCGAAGACCGTCCTCGATTTCACTTCGTTGGCAATACTCAGGCGATCGAGCACTTTTGCAAAATGAATCCCGCTGGCCCCGCCATCCGCCGGATTCAAGTAGGTGATCGACTTGGCCGTCAGCAGCGCCTGTTTGAACGTCTCGGGCGATCCAATCTCGGGCTTCGCCGCGCCCTTACGAATCGCGACGCTGATGCCGGTGCTGGAAATCGCCGTCACCGTTTCGCGCGCCACCTTGCCATCCTTCGCCAATCCGTCGACGCCTTCGCGAATCGCGATGACAACATCGGCCACTGCGCCACTTGCGCGCTTGATGGTGGCACCCCCGGTGTCGAAAGTAATCGCGAGCTGGTGTCCGGTCGACCGTTCAAACCGGGAGCCGAGGTCTTCCATCACCGTCTGCATGCCAAAGGCGCACAAGACCTTGACCTCGGCAGCCTGGGCCGCACTCATCAACATCAACCCACACACGAGACCAACTGCTGCGCAGACTCTGGATTGAAATGCAATTGCGGACTCCTTACGGTTTCTCGACATTGGGTCTCCATCTCATGAGGCGAAATGAGCGTACACCAAGCGCGCGATGTCGGCGATGGCGCGCTCCTGCGTTTTCAGATCCAGGGGCGATTCACGCACCAGCACGACGAGGATGACGTGTCCACCGTTGCCCGGCAGCGTGATGATGCCGCCGTCGTTGGTGACGAACGGCTGCAGCGTGCCGGTTTTGCGCGCGACCCTGGTGCCGGGCGGCAGGCCGCCGGGGAGCCTGCCCCTGCCGGTGGCGCAGCGATGCATGATGTTCAGGAGGAGCGCGGTTTGCGGCGCGCTCAGCGCTTCCCCGCGCCAGATTCGCGTGAGCAGCGCCACGTAGGCCTCAGGCGGCGTGGTATCGCGCTGGTCCTTGAGGAACGCTGCAATTTCTCCCCGGCGGCTACCGCGCGGGGTTTGGCGCGCCAAGTCGTTCAGACGCTCGGGTGTTATCTCTGCCTCCGCCGCTTGCGCGCGCAGGCCCATAGCGGCCGCCAGCAGATCGCCGGTGGGCCGCGCCACGTTGATCGCCTTCAGATCGAGCGCCGCAAGACGCGCGCTCACTGCGGGCGAGCCGCCAGCTTCCTTCCACAGCAAGTCGGTTGCCGTGTTGTCGCTGTCGATCAGCATCGCCTCAAGCAGCTCGCGCACTGAGATCGGCTGCGGCCCGGTAAAGGTCTTCACCAGCTTGCCGCTTCCGGGGCGCAGGTCACTCGCCTGGAGCAACACCTGTTTGTCAAGCGCGAGTGTGCCCCGATCCACCAGAGCGAGCACCTGCACCGCGACTGGCACCTTGAACATGCTGCCCATCGGGAAGCGCACGCCGCGATTCAGGTACAGATCCTGCCCGCTATCGAGATGGCGCACGCCCACGCCTACGGTTCCGCCCGTGCTCTGCGCCACGCGTTCGATGTCGGCCTGCAGGCTCGCCAGATCGCGCGCCTGCGCGGGGGGCGGTGCGAATGCAGCGCTGGCCGCGACTGCCAGCACCGTTGCGAAGTGCATCAAGGAGCAATCACCTTTCAAGCGGAAGATAAGCCCGATGTTACGCTGAGCACCGGCCGGTAACACTGCGGGCCGGCATCAGGCGCGGCGGCGCAGTCGGCTCACGCGAATGACCGAGAATCTCCCGGATCACGACCGTCTCGGTGATGAAAGCGATGATCTTCATCGCGCCGCCGCACTTCGAGCATAGCAGCGGCAGCACCTCGTAGATGCGCGGCTGTTGCCGAAAGCGCTGGCCGGGGGGTTTGCGGATTCCAAGCCGCTGCAGATTTTCACCCCGCGCATGATCGATCGGCCCGCGCAGTCGATCGGCGCGGCCGACACCATGCTCAAGAACCTGGATACCGCGCTCGATCTGGGGCGCGATTCCGGCACGCCGCTGCCGGTGGCGGGGCTGGCGGCGCAACTGCTGCGCACCCTCGCGGCCCAGGGCAAGGGTGGCGAGGAGCTCTCGGCCATCATCGACCTGTACGACAAGCCGCGCTGAGTGCGGCCCTCACTGGCTGAGTGCGGCCCTCACGCGCTGGGTCGGGGCCATCGGCCGGCGGCGTCACTCCACCTTGATGTTGCCGTCCTTGACCACCTTGGCCCACAGGGCCATGTCTTTCTTGATCAGCGCGGCGAACTGATCTGCGGTGCCGACGGCGGGGGTCACGCCGTCGGTTTCCAGCTTGTCGACCGCGTCCTTGTTTTTAAGGGCGGCGGCGATTTCCTTGTTCATGCGCTCGACGATGGGCTTGGGTACGCCCTTGGG
>JAYVST010000054.1:0-2446 GCA_043775255.1 Burkholderiales bacterium | reverse complement strand
TTCGGCGCCGGCCGATTGCAGCACGCGCTGCACCGCTTCGATGGTCCAGCGCGTCTCTTCTTCGATGGTACCGCTTTTCATGTTGCCGTCGGCGTCTTTAGCGACCTGGCCCGAAACGAAGATGAAGTCGCCCGCCCGCACCGCCGGATGGAACGGCAGGTTCGGATTTTTCTTGCCGTACGCCTCGCGCACGCCCTTGCCCTTGTTCTCGTTCTGGTTCTGGTTCTGGCTCACGGCTGCCTCACATGACTGAAGTTTCGACGATCGACACGCCGCGCTGGCGATCGAGCAGATAAACCAGGCCGCGGTCGTCGATGGTGACGTCGTTCGACGAGACCCGTTCGGATCCCTGTGGCACATCGGGCAGGTAATGACCGACTTCACGCGGGCGGAACGGATCGGAGAAGTCGATCAGGCGCAGCCCCTGGGCAAACCAGGCGAAGGGGATCACGTTGCCGCTGAAGCGCTCCGAGGGTTGATGGCAACCCGTCATCGCCGCTTGCGGCGCGCCGTCCGGGTCCGCCGTCTCGACCTGGAACGTCGCGATCGGGATCGGGTTACGCTCGTCGGTGATGTCATAGACCCAGGTGAAGGCCGGCGCTGCGGGGTTGAGTTTGGCTACGTCCTCGTCGGCCACGATCATCACCCTGCGCCCCTTGACGGTTTGCGGCAATGGCAGGCAGGTGTGGGTCGGGTGCGGAAACGCGCGGCTTTTCACGCCCTGGGCCAAAAGCTTGGGCCGCGCCATGTCGGCGATGTCCAGAATGAAAATACCGTGATGCCAATAGCTGACGTAAAGGCGATCCCCCAGGCGCAAAGGGTGATGGCAGCGCGGCTCGACGTAGTCGCCCCAGGGATAGGCTTCGCCGCCGGCGGTCCACTGCCCCGGAATCCACCAGCGCCCGACCTCGACCGGGCGCGCCGGGTCGGCAAGGTCGAGAATCATCGTGATGTTGCCGGCATATCCTTCGGCGGTCGGCGAAATGTAGGCATAGCGGCCATCGAACGAATAGCGATGCACGCCCTTCCCGGCGGTGACCCATTTGGTGATCAGGCGCGGCGCGCCGGGTTTGCTCACATCGTAGATCCCGAGGCCGCCGCCGAATTCGGGCGTGCCCTGGCCCAAGCGCTCGTGGTTGACCACCATGATGTCGTTGGCCACCCGCACCTTGTGCGAGTGCCAGCCGGCCGGCATTTCGATCTGTGCGATCTGCTTCGGACGACGCGGGTCCGACACATCGTAGATCGAGGTGCCGAACGGATTTTTCATGTGGCCGACGAACAGCGTGGTCCCGGCGGCCCAGACTTGGCCGCCTCCGGCGCAGTCGATGAAGCCGACTTGCCGGGTGTTGTGTGCGCTTGCCATCTTGTCCCAGTGCGATGAAATCAATGAACGTGACCAAAAACACGACAGCCTCGCCAGGCGCATGTTTTCATCATGCATCCGGCAGTTCTCATTAGACCAGGCGCTCGACGTCGCCAGCGGCGGTGCGCCCCCACTTCTTGTGCAAACCCAGCGCACGCAGGGCCGGTTCGTCGCTGGCGACGAAGAACACCACGGGCTCGGTCTTCGACTCGTTGACGTGTTCGGCCCATTCGCCGCCCGGCACGGCGAGGGTATCGAAGCGCTGCCAGTCGAAGCGCTTGCCGCCGACCAAGCTGTATCCCAGACCGCCGCCCTCGAACGGCGTGACCAGCAGGCTTGCGTTCTGCTTGAGCGGTCGGGTGCGTTCGCCAGGGCGCAGCATCTGGGCGAAAAAAGTCATCGTCTTGAACACCGGCGCGCCGCTGGTCGGATCGACATACTCGACCATCAGCGCCTCGTAGGGGTCACCCTCCCAGGACTTGTGCTGTTCGAGCAATTCGCGCAGCGGCTCCCAGCGATAGCAGTACATCGGCGAAGCCGCGCCGGTGCCGCGTCGATGCGAGACGAAACGCGGCATGTAGCCGCCCTGGCCATAGATGCGCTGCGAATAGTCGGGCGTGAAACGCGCGGATTGCTTCTTCCTGGCGACCGCCCTGCCGTCCTCGACTTCCTTGTAGTCGTGCTCGAAATAGATCGCGTTGAGCGTTTCGACCAGCGGCAGGTCGAGCACCGAAAGGTTGACCGCCGGTTCGCTGCCCACATTGCCGTGGTTGTGCCAGGTGTCGTGCGGTGTCAGCACCAGATCGCCGGGACCGAAAACCATGTCTTCGCCTTCGACGCCGGTGAAATTCTGCGTGCCGGTGAGGCCGAAGCGGATCGCGCTGGGGGAATGACGATGCGCCGGCATCACTTCGTTGGGATCGTTGAGCCGGTAGGCGCTGTACATGGTGGTCACCGTGGCGCGCCTGGGCGCCAGCGCCGGATTGACTAAGATCAGCGAACGCCGTTCCGATTCGACCGTGCTGATCAGCCTGGAGGCCTTGACTAAGAGCGGCTCGATGTCGCGCGCATACGACCATA
>JAYVST010000053.1:0-21442 GCA_043775255.1 Burkholderiales bacterium | reverse complement strand
ATTTGCCCTACGAGCCGCTGCCAATCGCTTAAGCCGACATTCGCGTGGAAGCACGCAAGCGTCAGGTCCTGGCCGCGAAGAGCCAGCCAGGGCGGCTGTCCGGTCAGGCTCTCAGGCAGCCATGCCTGCGGCAACCGGCGGAACCTTTGTCACGCTGACTGTCGCCCGCAACCCCAGTGCCGCAAGTGCGGCCTCAAGCTGAGAGAGCTTGGATTCGTGGTCAAGGTCGAGAATACGACGCACCTGACGCCCTTCGATGCCAAGCAGCTCGCCTAACCGTACCTGTGTCACGCGCTGCTCATACATCGCCTCATGAATCGCCAGTTTGATCGCGACACGCGGCGGCAATACGACCACTGGCTGCCCGCGCTTGGGCTTGCTCGGCACAGGCAACGGCCGACCATCATCGAGATAGCCGGAAAGCGCCACGGTCAGCGCATCTTGCGCGCGATCCAACGCCTCGATCTCGTTCTTACCGGCGGTGATCGCTTCCGGTACATCGGCGAAAAACACGCCAACTTGCCCGCCTTTATAGCTCTTTAGGGTGACAGGGTAAGACACGTTCATTTTTGAATACTCCTCAGACGGGTATTGAGCTGCTTGCAAATATCATCCAGAAACTCCGGGGCATAGTCGGTATCGCCGTGCATCGGCACCGTCGTCTGCCGGCCGTTGAGTTTGACCAGGTAGTGCCCGCCGTTACCGCGATTCTTGATGATTTCCGCCCCGCACGCCTTCAAGAAATTCAGGAATTGCTTTTTTCGTGGAACGAAAAATAGGACATATATGTCCTTGTTGCAAGGCTTGTGAGCAATTTTCAGTTCTTGACCGACGGCTATCGCGAATGGCGGGTATCGAAGTTACATCGGCCTGTCGAGACTGGCCTACCAACCCTGAGGCTACGTTCGCCGATGGCCGAAACCAGCCCGTCACCCCGACTATTCAACCGCTCGCATCGCCCCCTCCGCTTTCCCAGCCCCCCAGATCCGCCGACCAATTCTGAAGCGGTCCTTATTGGGCGAGTTGGTCATCGACCCGGGAGGCGCCCGGTGGGGCGGATGCCCGCCTCCGGATGCGGGGCGCGGCTGGCGTGGTGTCGTCTGCTGCGGCGGCGTCCATAGCGGCAGCACCATCAACCGAGCCGATTTCATCCCCCGCCCAATCGAAATACGCCCCGTCCTGCTCGAAGCGCCGGCCTTCGGGGTCGAACCCGAAGATATCCCCGTAGGGCTTGCTGCGATCGAGGGTGCGCGCCATGGTCAGGCTTGCCCCTCGGCCGGCATCGCGCTGGTGTGCCCGGAGGCTTTGACGTCCGGGCCGTCCCGCGCGGGTAGGCGTCGCTCGACTTCATCATGTCCTGCACGTCGCTCCGGGACGGCGCGGTCATCGGCGCGAGGGTGAAAGTGAAGTAGGTCAATAGACCGCCTGCGCACATCTGCTCGTCCGCCATCGGCGCGCTGACATTGACATGGTCGGGGCGACGGCGGTGTTGCCGGGGTTCATTGCCATTTTCATGGATGTGCACCTTCTGGTTGAAAAATCGATTGCGTGCCCCGGACGCCAGAACGCGGTTTTGCTGCTGGCGCAGCCCCGCGTCACCCTTGAAGCCCCGCGCTGTGGCATGCTTATGCCCTCACTCACCGTCCGCCTACGACATGTCCACGCCCGTCCACGACCTTGAAGCCGAAGTCCTGCTCTTGCCGCCCGAGGACCGGGCGCGCCTGCTGGAGCGCCTGATCGCCAGTTTCGAGCCGCGTTCAGCGGCGCAACGCGCGTGGCTGGATCTCGCACAACGCCGCATGGCTGATGTGGCTGCCGGAACGGTGGCCATGCTGCCCGGAGACGAGGCCCTGGCCCGGGTGCGTGCGCGCATCGCTTGATGCATTCGATCCATCCGGACGCCGAGGCCGAACTCGGCGAAGCGGCGGTCTACTACGCCACCCACGCAAGCCACGCCATCGCCGAGGCTTTTCTGGCGGAATACGAGCGCGTGCGCGACCTGATCATCCAGAACCAGCAACGCGGTCCGCATGCCGAAGGCGGCCTGCGCGTCTATCACTTCGACCGCTTTCCCTACACGCCGATCTATGCGGAAGACTCGACCCGCGGCCCGCAAATCTTCGCCGTTGCGCACCAGAGCCGCGAACCGGGCTGCTGGGACAACCGCACCTGATTGACGCGGCGCAGAACGCAACCAACACCCCGTCCTGCCAGGCGTCAGCGCGACCAGCCGCTCGGCCGAGGAATCCGCCCTGGTCGAACCGGCCACCGCTACTCTGGTCGGGCGCATCGATGCCGGGGTCGGTCACTCCGTGGTGGGCGTCGACCATCCGAACTTTTCGTACAACGCCCTACCGGTCGCGCGGATCGCTTGGGTACCATGGGCGTGCCGCCCTGTACCAGCAACTTGTTTACATCCAAGCCCGTGGATATCTCGCTACGTTTCGAACTTCGTGGGATACGTCAAATGGGGGCCGGTTCAGAGAATGCGCCGGCGACGTCGTCGAAATCTAGATTGAGCCGGTCCTATTCGCCCCACTCGACGATGTTCTTGTAGATTCACACGATGGTGAAGCCGGTGAGCGTAGTGAGCTGGTCTTTCGAATCGGTGCGTTTCGAGCCATCGCGGGTGAGCCCGCGACCTCACGCCGCTTCAGGCTGCTTGAGCAGGCTCTCCGCCGGTATCTCCAACTGCCGGTGCAGGCGCCAGATCATGGCAAGCGTCAGGCCGCGCTTGCCATTGAGAACCTCGTAGACCCGGTTGCTGCGCCCGATCATGGGCTCGAGGTCTTTGGGAGACAGGCCCTTGCGCTCCATCGCGAACCGGATCGCGGCCACCGGGTCCGGATGTTCCATCGGGTAATGGAGTCGCTCCCATGCCTCGATCAGGGTCGCCAGTACGTCCAGCAAGTCGCCTTCCGGCGTACCTGCGCGGGCGTCCATCAGGCGCTCGGCGGTCTTGAGCGCCGCCCGGTAGTCACGCTGGCTGCGAATCGGCTTGATGTCCATCGATGGGCCTTTCAAAAGTTCAGATCACCTGCGCGTCGACGCGATCGTATTGCGCGTGCGTGCCGATGAAGCGGATGTAGACGACGCGGTACGGGTAGTTGATTTTGACGATCAGGCGAACCTTGTTGCCCGCCAGATTGAAGACCGCACGGCCTTCGTTGAGGATGCTCGCGTTGCCGAAATCCGCCTTCACATCCCCCGGCGACGCCCAATCGGCGCGGACGGCATGCCGAAACCACGCTTGCGCCGCTTCGCGCAGGTCATCGAAATGCGATTTGCCGTGCCAGGCGCGCTTGATGGTCGACAGCGCGATGATTCGCATGGTGCGAGGATAGTCCCATTATGGGACATACTAATCTGGTGTCGTACCTGCAGAGGTAGGTCGCGGCAGGTGGCGCCGCGCCGCGCTGGCCGGCTGCGCGACCGTCAGCGAAACATCAAGCGTTCGTCAAACGCCGCCGCAATTTCGGCAATGGCTGCACTGCCAAGCGCATGCCCATCGCACCGAGCAGTGCAGAAAGGCTCTTGAGTTCCGGATTGCCCTTGGACGACAAGGTGCGGTAGAGCGATTTGGCGTTAAGTTCGGCTTTCTCGGCCAGGGCTGCCACACCGCCAAACGCCTCGGCCATGCGCCGCAGCGAAAGCAGGAGTTCTTCGCGATCTCCGTCCGCGAGCACTGCATTGAGATACTCAACCGCGAACGCCGGATCGCGCTTGAGCGCCGCAATGGTTGCTTCCTGGTGTGAGATTTGAGTCTTAGTGTTTGGCATTGGCCGCTCCGGTGCGTTGTTGATGGTCTTTCCAATACTTGATCGCGTCTTTGATGTCTTTGTCCTGTGTCCGCTTGTCGCCGCCACACAGGAGCAGCACTATCGCCGCTCCCGATTTCGCGTAGTAGGCGCGATAGCCAGGGCCAACATCAATGCGCAACTCCCAGACGCCTTCACGGCAAAATTCGCTGTCGCCAAAGTTGCCACCAGCCAAGCGGTCGATGCGGCGCTGCACTGCCACACGCGCTCGCATATCGCGAAGCTTGTCAAGCCAGCGCTGGAATAGGTCTTTGCCGGATGCGTCAAGGTAGTGGAATACCTGCATCCGGATACTTTAGCACGTTCGCTTATAAGCGAATGCGGTTCAGATCGACGCAGCACCGCAGCCGTGTTGCCTGCGACCCCAGCGACGAAATGGCGCTTGAAGCCGCAGTGAATGTCCAAGCGCAAGCCATCGTGACATTCAACCGGCGTGACTTCGGCACTGCTCCTGCAACATTTGGAATCGACGTGCCGTTGCCGCGCGAAGCGCCGGCATTGTTGAAAAGATGAACCATGAGTGACGCCGCAACCTACCCGCTGCGATTGCCGCGTTCCATCAAGGCGCGATTAAAAAAGTGGCGCGCAGCGAAGGCGACCGCATGAATCAGTTCGAAACGTAGAGCGCTGCCTTCATCGCCGTGCCGACCGGCACGCAGGCCAGGTGCTCGCCGCGCTTCTTGGCGGACGGTACTGGAATGTTCATGCCATCCTCAATGCGCGTCTCGATAGCTGCTTCGAGGGCGCCCTCGGCTTCATTGATGGCTTCCTCGATGGTTTCGCCTTGCGTCACCACCTCCGGCACATCGCGACAGGTGACAACAAAGCCATCGGCTTTTTTGTCGTGCGCCAAAAACACAGGAAAGATGAATCGCTGCATGAACCGCTCCTAGATAAAGTCTTTCTCGGTCAGGCCCAATTGCTTGAGCATGCCGAAATATGTGCCGGTCTTGAGTTCGTCCTTGAGGTTGCGCAGGGTGGTCCGTCTGTCGCCGAATGTCAACCCGCCATCACCAGCGCACTCAGCTTCTCCGGGTCGGCCAGCAACTCCGCGCTCGCGCCCGCATACGCGATGCGGCCGCGATTGAGCACCAGCGCCTGCTGCGTGACAGAAAGCGCCAGCTTGGCCGATTGTTCCACCAGGATCACGGTCAAGGCTTCTTCCTCGATCAGGCGCCGAATGGTCAAGAGGATAGATTGCACGATCAGCGGCGCCAGCCCCTCCAGCGGTTCGTCGAGCAGCAGCAACGACGGGTCACCCATGAGCGCGCGCCCGATCGAAAGCATTTGCTGCTCGCCGCCGGAGATCTGGTTGCCGAAATGGCTGCGCCGTTCCGCCAGGCGCGGAAACATTTCGTAGACCCGCGCCATCGGCCAGCGCCCCGGCCGCGCCGCGACTGCCAGGTTCTCTTCCACCGTCAGCGAAGGAAAGATGTCGCGCGTCTGCGGCACATAGCCGATGCCAAGACGCGAGCGCTCATGGACCGGCAGCGCGTGGATGGGCCGGCCGCGATACTCGATGCCCCCGGCGTGGAACGTGCTGTGTCCCATGATGCTGGCCAGGAGGGTGGTCTTGCCGACGCCGTTTCTTCCCAGCACCGCCAGCGCACCGCGCTCGGGCAGGGTGAAGCCGATGTCCTCGAGCACCACCGTTGGCCCGTAGCCGGTGCGCAGGGCATCGACGCGCAGCGCGTGCGCCGTCTCAGGCATGCGATTCCCCCAGATACACCTCGCGCACGCGCGCGTCGCGCCCGATCTCGTCGGGCGAGCCTTCGCACAGCACTTCGCCCTGCACCAGCACGGTGATGCGCTCGGCAAAGCGGAACACCAGGTCCATGTCGTGCTCAATGATAAGAATGGCGATGTCCGCAGGCAATTGGCCGAGCGCCTCCAGAATGCGCTCGGATTCGATCTTGGGCACGCCGGCCGCAGGTTCGTCGAGCAGCAACACCTTGGGGTTGAGCCCGAGCGCGATGGCGATTTCCACCAGGCGTTGCTTGCCGTACGGAAGATCGAGCACGCGCTGCGGCGCGTCGTCGGCGATGCCCAGCACGCCCAGCAGGCGCATGGCTTCGTCGCGCACATCCGCATACGCACTTGCCGGGCGCCACCCATTGCCGGCAGTGCCGAGCCGTTCGGCCACGCCCAGCGCCACGTTGTCGAGCACGCTCATCGCACCGAACAGGGTGTTGATCTGGAAGGTGCGGCCGAGACCGCGCTTGACTCTTTCGGCCTGCGCCAGGCGCGTCACATCCTGGCCTGCCAGGGTCACCGTGCCCGACGAAGGCGCGAGGCGCCCGGTCAACAGATTCACGAACGTGGTCTTGCCCGCGCCGTTCGGGCCGATCAGCGCATGGCGCGCGCCCGGCAGGAGGGCGAAGTCGATGTCGGCCGCGACCGTGAGCGCGCCAAAGCTCTTGCACAAGCGGTGGGTCTGCAGCACCGGGTTCATGGCTTGCTCCCGGCGGGTGCGCCGCGCAATCCGCCCAGCACGCGGTCGCTGATGCCCAGCAGGCCGCCGCGTGCGAACAGCACCACGATCACCAGCAGGAGGCCGATGCCGAAATACCAGTACTCGGGAAACTGCTTGGCCAGGTAGTCCTGCGCCACCAGAAAAAACAACGGCCCGACGAAAGCCCCGTACAGACGCCCCACGCCACCGAGAATCAGCATCACCATCAGCTCACCGGAAGGCTCGAAGCCCAGCACGTTCAAGCCGACGAACTGGCTGGTTTGGGTCAGGAGCGCCCCCGCAACCCCGGCCATCACCGCCGCCACCGTGTAGACCAGCACCAGGCGCGTATAGACGGGCGCGCCGATGGCTTCCATGCGCAAGCGGTTCTCGCGAATGCCCGCCAAGCTGACGCCGAAGGGTGAATGGATCAGGCGGCGCGCCAGCCACCAAGCGACGAACAGGACGGCCAGGCACCACAGGTAGGCTGTCCTGGCATAGAGGTCGAACTTGAACAGGCCCAGGATCGGCGCCACCACCACGCCCGACAAGCCGTCCGCCCCGCCGGTGAGCGGGGTGGCCTTGTTGGCGATTTCGAGGCACACCGCCGCGATCGCCAGGGTGAGCATCAATTGGGTCAGGCCATGGGTGCGCAGGACCACCGCGCCGGTGAGCAAACCGAGCAGGCCGGCCGCGGCGGCGCTTGCCAGCAACTGCAGAAATGGATCCGTGACCCCCAGCTTGGCCGACAATATCCCGGTTACGTAGGCGCCCATGCCGAAAAATGCCGCATGGCCCAGGGTGACGATGCCGGCATAGCCCAGTATCAGGTCAAGCGAGAGGGCAAACAGGATATAGGTAAGGATGCGCGCACCGAGCGACAGATAGTCCGGAAACAGGAAAAACGCCGCCAGGGCGATGACCCAGGGCAGCCACTCGGTCCAGCGCAAGCGCGGATTGGCGGCGTAGCCGATCGGGTGTTTCATGCGCGCCTCCCGAACAGGCCCGCCGGCCGCCACAGCAACAGGCCGATGGTGGCCGCGTAGATGAAGAAGGCGCCGAATTCAGGCAGCCAGTACTTGCAGGCCGTATCGGTGATTCCGATCAGGAGCGCGGCCACGAACGGGCCGCGCAGGCTGCCCAATCCCCCCACCGACACCACGATCAGGAAGTAGACCAGCTGCTCGAACGGATAAGTCGGCTGGATCGCGATGATGTCGGCCCCCAGTGCGCCGCCCAAGCCCGCTAAGCCGCTGCCGATGGCGAAGGTGATGGTGAACAGGCGGCGCGTGTTGATGCCGATCGATTGCGCCATGGCGCGATTGTCCACCGCCGCGCGCACCATCGCGCCCCAGATGGTGCGCTCGATGAAAAACCAGAGCGCGCCGATCATGGCCGCGCTGAACACGATGAGGAACACGCGATAGGCCGGAAAGTCACGCCCCAGCAAGGCGAATTGCCCTTTCAGGTAAGCCGGCAATACCACCGGCTGCTGCAGGGTGCCGTAGATCAGCCGCGCCACCGCCACCGACATGAAAATCAGGCCGATGGTGAACAGCACCTGCTCCAACTCGGCCGCACCGTACAGGCGTGAATAGAGCAGCCTTTCGAGCACCACGCTGGCCGCGGCGACGACGACGAACGACAACAGCAGCGCCAGCGGAAACGGCAGACCGAAGCGCCCGAGCGCCGAAATCAGCACGTAGCCGCCGGCCATCGCGAACACGCCGTGCGCGAGGTTGGTGAATCCCATCAGCCCCATCGTGATCGACAGGCCGACCGAAATCACATACAGGATCATGCCGAACGCCACCCCGTGAAAGGCGACGCTGACAAGCGAGGAAAGGAATGCGTCCATACGGCAGGAAGTCTGCGCGCCGGACGTTCGCCGGCGCGCAAAATCCCGTCGCGCTATTTCTTGTCGGTCTTGTCGAATTCCTTGAGCGGATCCTTGATGGCGGGTGTGAGGAGCTCAAGCTCCACATTGGCCAGCTTGCCGCCCACCTTGCGCACTTCGCGCAGGTACTCCGGGTTGATCACGTCACGCGTTTCCGGATCCATCGAAAAGCTCCCGCGCGGACTGGTGGTTGACTTGTAGGTCTTCCAGTAATCGACCGTCTTCTGCGGATCGATCTTGCCGCCCTGGGCGCGAATCGCGCCGTAGATCGCGTCCATTGCGTCCCACGCCGCCACCACCATGAACCCGGGGCTCAGGTTCTCGCCGTACTCCTTCTTGTAGGCCGCCACGAACGCCTTGTTGGCGAAGCGGTCGGCCGCCGCCGAGTAGTGGTGCACCGTCGTCACGCCCAGCGCCACGTCACCCATGCCGGCGAGTTCCTCGTCGGTGACGATGTCGCCGGTGCCCAGGTACTTGATGTTGGCCTTGTCCATCGAAAGATCGCCGTAGGCCTTCATCATCGCCGTCGCCTGCTTGCCGGCCGGATTGAAGGCGAACAACACGTCCGGCTTGGCGTCCTTGATGCGCTGCATGAAGGGCACGAAGTCGGGATTGGCGAACGGGATGCGCACCGAACCGATGATCTCGCCGCCGCCTTCCTTGAAGCCGCGCTGGAAACACCCCTCGGCCTCATGGCCGGGCGCGAAATCGCTCACCGCCGTGTAGGCCTTCTTGTATTTCTTGGCCGCCCACTGCCCGGCCGGGTAGGACGATTGGCACAGCGTGAACGACATGCGCGCCATGTAGGGAGACATGTTGAGAATCCTGGCGCCGGCGGCATTCATGCTCAATACCGGCACCTTGGCCTCCGCCGACAGCGGGCCGATCGCGGCGAGATTGGGCGTCCAGACGATGCCGGTGATGATCTGCACCTTGTCGCGCACGATCATCTCCTGCGCAATGCGCTTGGCCACGTCCGGAATGGCGCCGGTATCGTCGCGCTGCACCAGCTCGATCTTGACTCCGGGCGGCAGCTTGTCGGCGTTGAGCTTCATGTAGAGCTTGACGCCCTTGTCGATCTGGTCGCCCTGCGCGGCGCCGGGGCCGCTGTAGGTGCTGATCAGGCCGAGCTTGACCGTTTGTGCGGCAAGCGGAAACGCGACGCAAAGCGTTGCCGCGGCGAGGGTGAAGCGAAGCGTATTTGTATTCACGAATGTCTCCTGTCTATTCTCAATGGTGTGCTGCGACGATATATAGCAGATACGGGATTGCAACGTGCAACGATCCACTCGGGATAACCCTAGCAGCCAATCCGTCACTTCAACTGCAGCTCCAGCTTGTGCAGCACCTGGTAGCACCCAAGCACCTGCGCCACGCTCGAATTCGGTTCGCGCTTTGCGCGGATGGCGGCAACAAACTCGCGGTCCTGCAGCTCGATGCCGTTCATCGACACATCCACCTTCGAGACGTCGATCTTCTCCTCCTTGCCGGAGAACAGGTCGTCGTAACGTGCGAGGTAGGTGCCGGTGTCGCCGATATAGCGAAAGAAGGTGCCGAGCGGGCCATCGTTGTTGAATGAAAGCGACAGGGTGCAGAGGGCGCCGGTCGAACTTTTCAACTGAATCGACATATCCATGGCGATACCCAAGGTCGGGTGAATCGGGCCCTGCACCGCGTTGGCGGCGATGATGGCGCCGCCGTCCTGGTACTGGAACAGGTCCACCGTGTGCGCGGCGTGGTGCCACAGCAGGTGGTCGGTCCAGGAGCGCGGCTGGCCCAGCGCATTCATGTTGGTGCGGCGGAAGAAAAAGGTCTGCACGTCCATCTGCTGGATCTTGAACTCGCCGCCACGGATCTTCTTGTTTACCCACTGATGGCTGGGGTTGAAGCGGCGGGTGTGGCCGCACATGGCGGTAAGCCCGGTTTCCTTCGCCATGGCCACCACGGCCTCGGCATCCTTCAGGCTGTCGGCCAGCGGAATTTCCACCTGCACGTGCTTGCCGGCTTTCAGGCAGGCGATCGACTGCGAGGCATGCATCTGGGTCGGCGTGCAGAGGATGACGGCATCCACCTCCTTGATGGCAAGGCTGTCGGCGAGGTCGGTGGTGACATGCCTGATGCCGAACTTCGCCGCGACTTCGCGCGTCTTTTCAAGCTCGCGGCCGATCAACGAGACGACTTCGACGCCGTCGATCTTCGCCAGGCCTTCGAGATGCTTGACGCCGAATGCGCCGGCGCCGGCAAGTGCGATTTTCATGGGATATCCTTTACCGGTTTTCGAGAATCAGGTTGCCGACCGCGGTGTTGGAGGCCGGCACATGGTAGAAGCGATGGTGCACGCGCGGCGCGTTGCCTCCGGGGTCGGTATCGCTCATCGCACCGCGCGCGATGAGCCACATCACCAGTTCGATGCCCTCGGAGCCTGCTTCGCGCACGTAGTCGATGTGCGGCATCTGCGCCAGCCCGGCGGGGTCGGCGATGAGTCGGTCCATGAAGGCGGTGTCGAATACGCGGTTGATCAGGCCCGCGCGCGGCCCCTGCAACTGGTGGCTCATGCCGCCGGTGCCCCAGATCTGCACGTTCAGGTCGCCGTCGAAGCTCTGGATCGCCTTCTTGACGGCGCGCCCGAGCTGGAAGCAGCGGTTGCCCGACGGCACCGGATACTGCAGCACGTTCACCGCGAACGGAATCACCGGGCAGGGCCAGGCGTCAGGCTGGCCGCACATCAGCGAAAGCGGCACCGTCAGGCCGTGGTCCACGTCCATCCGGTTGACGATGGTGAGGTCGAAGTCCTGCTGGATCACCGACTGCGCGATGTGCGAGGCCAGCTCCGGATGACCCATCACCTTGGGCACCGGGCGCGGCCCCCAGCCCTCGTCGGCCGGCTGGTACTCCGCCGCAGTGCCGATGGCGAAGGTCGGAACCATCTCCATGCTGAAAGCGGTGGCGTGGTCGTTGTAGACCAGGAAGATGACGTCGGGCTGGTTGTCCTTGAGCCACTGTCGCGATGGTTCATAGCCCTTGAACAGCGGCTGCCAGTAGGCCTCAGTGGTCTTGCCCAGGTCCATGGCCGCGCCGATGGCGGGCACGTGGGAGGTATAGACCGATGCGGTGATGCGTGCCATGTGTGTCGCCCCTTTTCAGAGCAGCCTGCCGCTGCCGTGGCCCTGCGGCTGGCGGTTCGCCTGCGCGTCGCCGTTCTCGCCGACCACGCGGTTGCCTTCCGCCGAGCGGCCGCCCTTGATCATCATGTCGCGGTATTCCTCCTCGGTCATGCCGGTCATGGAGCCGGCCATCTGCTGGAAGCTCTTGCCGTGCGTGGCGCCCAGCTTGGCGAGGAAGTAGATGTTGCCGCCCTCGCGGATGCCGGCATTGAGGTCGGCATTGAGCACGGCCTGCTTTTGCGCCTCGGTCATCGGCCATTCATCCACATAGGCGCGCTGGTCGGCCTTGAAGCGTTCGCGATTCTCCGCCTTCATCAGCGACATGCAGAACTGGTTGAGCCAGTAGCCGCGGCGCGACTGCTCCATGTCGAAGATGGTGGTGCCGGGTACGTCGAGGTAGGGTTTGTCCAGTGCCATGGGGTCTAGCTCCAGTACAGCCGAGTGGGGTTGTCAACCAGCAGCTTCTTCTGCGATTCGGGCGTGGTCGCAATGTGCGCAATGAAGTCCACCAGCAGGCCGTCGTCGGGCATGTGGTCCTTGAGGTTGGGGTGCGGCCAGTCGGTGCCCCACAGCACGCGATCAGGGAAGGTCTCGACCAAATGCCGGGCGAAGGGCGCCACGTCGCGGTAGGCGCTGCGCTCGCCGTTCAATGCCGGCGGGCCGGCGACCGAGAGGCGCTCCGGGCAGCTCACCTTGGACCATACATTGGGGTACTCGCGCATCATCTTCACGAACAGTTGGAACTGCGGACCCTCGAGCGGCAGGCGCACGTCGGGCCGGCCCATGTGGTCGACCACCACCGTGGTGGGCAGCGCGGTGAAAAAATCCCACAGCTCGGGCAGGTCGACGGCCTCGAAATAGATGACCACGTGCCAGCCGAGCGGCGCGATGCGCCTGGCGATTTCCATCAACTCGTCCCTGGGCGTGAAGTCGACCAGACGCTTGACGAAGTTGAAGCGGGTGCCGCGCACGCCGGCAGCATGCAGCTCCTCCAGTTCCGCATCGGTGACGCTACGGCGCACGGTGGCGATCCCCCTGGCGCGACCGTTCGAGGCCTTGAGCGCGTCGACCAGCGCGCGATTGTCGGCACCGTGGCAGGTGGCCTGGACGATCACGTTCCTCTCGAAGCCGAGATGGTCGCGCAGCGCGAACAGTTGCGTCTTCGAGGCATCGCACGGGGTGTACTTGCGCTCCGGCGCGAAGGGAAACTCCGCGCCCGGCCCGAACACATGGCAATGCGCGTCCACGCTGCCGGGCGGCAACTTGAAGCGCGGCGTCGCAGGCCCGGTGTACCAGTCCAGCCAGCCCGGGGTTTTGGTAAATGACTTGATGGATTCCACGATGATTTCCAGGGAGTCGATGTCAGGCAGGCTCGAACGGCAGGCCCGCATATTGTTCGGCCACGCTGGCGGAGGCGTGCTGCGACGAAGCCAGATACTGCAGCTCGCACTCCTGGGCGCGCTGCTCGAACTCGGTCATGCCGGGGAAGCGGTGCAGCAGGTTGGTAAGCCACCACGAAAAGCGCACCGCACTCCACACCCGGCGCAGCGCCATGTCGCTGTAGCTGTCCAGAAGCGTCGACGAACCCTGCCCGTAGAAAGCCTTGAGCGCACGCGACAGGTAGAACACATCCGACATCGCGAGATTGAGGCCCTTGGCGCCGGTGGGCGGCACGATGTGCGCGGCGTCGCCCGCCAGGAACAGGCGGCCATGACGCATCGGTTCGGCCACGAAGCTGCGCAGGGGCGCAATCGATTTTTCGATCGACGGCCCGGTGACGATGCGCTCCGCCACGTCCTTGGGATAGCGCGCCATAAGCTCGGCCCAGAAGCGGTCGTCGGACCATTGTTCGACACGGTCCTCCAGCGGCACCTGCACGTAGTAGCGCGACAGCATGGGGTTGCGCTGCGAGGCCAGCGCAAAGCCGCGCGGGTGGTTGCAGTACACCAGCTCGTTCAACGGCGGCGTCTCCGACAGCACACCGAGCCAGCCGAACGGATAGACCTTCTCGAACTCGCGCAGGACGGAAGGTGGAATCGACTTGCGCGAAACACCGTGGAAACCGTCGCAGCCGGCGATGAAGTCGCAGTCGAGGCGCTCATCGACGCCGTTGTGGCGAAAAGTGACGTAGGGACGCCCGCTGGTCATGTCGTGCGGGCGCACGTCCCCTGCCTCCTGCAGCAGGGTCGCCCGGCGGCGCGCGGCGGCGGCGAACAGGTCCTCCTGGATATTGGTCTGCCCGTAAGTCATGAAGCGCTTGCCGACATGCTTCCAGGCATCGATGAAATAGCGGTCGCGCCCGGCCCAGACAATGGCCGCGCCATCATGCGGATGGCCGTCGCGGTCCATCCGCTCGCCCAGGCCGTTTTCGCGCAGCAGCTCGACGGTGCCCTGCTCGAGCACGCCGGCGCGAATGCGCGAGATTACATAGTCGCGGCTCTTCGCCTCCAGCACGACCGATTCGATGCCGGCACGATGCAGGATTTCGGACAACAACATGCCCGCCGGGCCGCCGCCGATGATCGCCACCTGTGTCTTCATCCAACGGGCTCCCGCAAGCGTGAATCGAATGCTGCAATCATGGGGCGTGCAGGATCAATCGACGTACTTCAGGCCGGCCTTTTCCAGCGGCCCGCGCATGTTGTACATGTCCAAGCCCAGCACGCCGGCGGCGAGCCTGGCGCGTTTGTCACCCTCGTTGGCCTCACGCGCCGCCGCAGCATCGGCCACCTGCTGCGCGATCGCCGCAGGCACGACCACCACACCGTCGATGTCGGCCACCACCACGTCGCCCGGGTTGACCAGCGCACCGGCGCACAGCACCGGAATGTTCACCGAACCCAGCGTCGCCTTGACCGTGCCCTTGCCGTGGATGGACTTGCTCCACACCGGAAACTTCATTTCGGTGAGGTCGCGCACGTCGCGTACGCCGCCGTCGATCACCAGGCCGACGGCGCCGCAGGCGCGAAAGCTGGTGGCCAGAAGATCGCCGAAGAAGCCGTCGTCGTTTTCGGTGGTGCAGGCCGCCACGACGATATCGCCCGGCCGCAACTGCTCGGCCGCCACGTGCATCATCCAGTTGTCGCCCGGCTGCAGCAGCACGGTCACCGCTGTGCCGCACGCCTGTGCTGCGGGATAGATCGGCCGTAGATAGGGTTTGAACAGGCCCACCCGCCCCATCGCCTCATGAATGGTGGCGCTGGTGAAACGCGCCAGGCTTTCGACCGCGGCACGCTCGGCGCGCACGATGTTGCGCTTGACGATGCCCAGGTTGTTCAGGTTCATGGCTACTTCCCCTTCGCCTTCAGGGCCGCGTCGAGCCGGCTGAACACGCGTCGCGCATTGCCCTCGTAGATCTTGTGGCGCTGTTCCGGATTGATGGCGGCGGCGTCGATGTAACGTTTGGTATCGTCGAAGTAGTTGCCGGTTTCCGGGTCGATGCCCTGCACCGCGCCGATCATTTCGGAGGCGAAGAGGATATTGTCCACCGGAATCACGCGGGTCAGGAGATCGATGCCGGGCTGGTGGTAGACACAGGTGTCGAAGAAGATGTTGTTCAACAGATGGTCCTTGAGCAAGGGCTTTTTCATCGCCTGCGCCAGGCCGCGGAAGCGCCCCCAGTGGTAGGGCACAGCACCGCCGCCATGCGGAATCAGGAACTTGAGGGTCGGGAAGTCCTTGAACAGGTCGCCTTCGACGCACTGCATGAAGGCGGTGGTGTCGGCATTGAGGTAATGCGCGCCGGTGGTGTGGAAGCAGGCATTGCAGGACGTCGACACATGGATCATCGCCGGAATGTCGTACTCGACCATTTTTTCGTAGATCGGGTACCAGTGCCGATCGGTCAAGGGCGGCGCGGTCCAGTGGCCGCCGGAGGGGTCCGGGTTCAGGTTGATGCCGACAAAGCCGTATTCCCGCATGCATTTGTCGAGTTCGGGAATGCAGGTCTTCGGGTCTACGCCGGGCGATTGCGGCAGCATCGCCGCGCCAATGAAGTTGTCCGGAAACAGCCGGGAGATGCGAAAGCAGAGCTCGTTGCAGATCGCCGCCCAGGTGGCGGACACATTGAAGTCGCCGATGTGGTGCGCCATGTAGGACGCCCGCGGCGAGAAGATCGTCAGGTCGGAGCCACGCTCCTTCATCTTCTTCAACTGGTTGGCCTCGATCGAGGCGCGCAGGTCGTCGTCGCCGATCTTGAGGTCGGCCGCCTTTGGCATCGCCACCGGGTTCTTGATGCCGGCAATCTGCGCGTTACGCCAGTCTTCCAGCGCCTTGGGCGCCGTGGTGTAGTGGCCGTGGCAATCGATGATCATGAAATTTCCTCAGGCAGGCGGGCCGCGCCGCTTGAATGCGGCAACAGGTGCGGCAACAGGTGCGGCAACAGGTGCGGCAACAGGCGCGGCAACAGGTGCGGCAACAGGCGCGGCAACAGGCGCGGCAACAGGCGCGGCAAAAAAGGAGAAATTATGCGCCAGACTGGGCGCGACAAACTTGGCATTGCTACACTAGCTGTTATCGCATCCCGGTATAGCCAAAGGGCCACTGCGTTGAATCTCAAGCAGCTCGAGTATTTCGTCCACGTGGCCGAGTTGGGCAGCTTCACGCGTGCCGCCGATCATCTCGACATCGCCCAGCCGGCCCTGTCGCGCCAGGTGCGGCAGCTTGAAATCGAGCTGCGCCAGACTCTCCTCGTCCGCAACGGCCGCGGCGTCACCACGACCGAAGCTGGGCGCCGCCTGCTGGAGCATGGGCGCGGCATCCTGCATCAGGTGGCGCGGGCCAAGGAGGACATGGAGGAAATGCGCGGCGCGCCGGTCGGCCATGCCGCGCTCGGGCTGCCGCCCACGGTCGGGCGCATCCTCACCGTCACCTTGGTCGACGAATTCCGCAAGCGCTTTCCGAAGGCAAGCGTGGGCATCGTCGAGGGGCTCTCGGTGGGCATCAGCGAATGGCTCGCCTCCGGGCGCATCGACGTAGGCCTGGTCTACAACCCGGCGCCCACACCCTTGCTTGAAACCCGCGCCCTGGTGGTCGAACCCCTCTATCTGATCGGCCCGGCATCGGGCCGGCGGGCGACGGCCAAAATGGGTCCGCCAGTGCCGTTGAAGGAACTCGCCGCGCATGGCCTGATCATTCCGAGCCGGCCCAATGCCCTGCGCATGCTGGTCGAAAGCCGCCTTGCCGACATGGGGGAGCGCATCCACGTGGCGCTGGAGATCGACGGCATTCCGGCGATTCTCGACCTGGTGGCGCGCGGCCACGGCTTCGCCGTGCTGTCCCTGAACGCGATCCGCCACGACCCGCTGCGCGCGCACCTGCTGCCGCGGCCGATCATGCGGCCGGCACTTACCACCACGCTGGCGGTGGCCACCTCGGCGCAACGGCCACTGACGCCGCTGGCCCGGCAGCTGGTGGAGCTGTTAGTCGAGGTGGTGCCGCGCGAACTCGCCGAGCGCGGCGCCTGACTACACACACCTGAGAGCGCAGAAATGATGAATTCCGTCGTTGCACCCGAACTGGAGGTCGGCCGCTGGCTCAACACGCCCTCCCCGCTGACGCTCGCCGGCTTGCGCGGCCGCATCATCGTTTTGCACGCCTTTCAGATGCTCTGCCCGGGCTGCGTGCTGCACGGCGTGCCCCAGGCGCAGCGCCTGCACGACCTGTTTGCAAGTGAGGGCGTCCAGGTGATCGGCCTGCACACCGTGTTCGAGCACCACGCGGCGATGGGGGCGGCTTCGCTGGACGCCTTCGTGCACGAATTCCGCGTCACCTTCCCGGTCGCGGTCGATCGTCATGCCGACGGCGACCCGCTGCCGCTGACCATGCGGCGCTACGCGATGCGCGGCACACCGACACTGGTGCTGATCGACCAGGGCGGCATGATTCGGGAACATACGTTTGGCCAGATCGACGACCTCGCCATCGGCGTGGCGCTCGGAAAACTGCTGGCGGCCTCGTCGTAGCCTGCCGCTGCGCTACCCCAGGGTGCTTATCCGGCACATGCGGCGCGCTGCGCAGCCAGCCGAACCCCGGCTTGTCTCGCGCCAGGGACCCCAGCATGGAATGTGTGCGGGGCGCAATCAACAAGGATTCGAGGGACGCCAGGCTTGCGTATCATCAGTACCTGAATTGGTATTGTTTACGAGACCGCCATGAATATCGTGACCAACGAGTCGATCAAGCGCCGCGGCATCGCCGCAGTCGAGGACGCCTTGCGTTTTGGCCCCGTGCACCTGTTCAAGCGCAACCGGCCGGCCAGCGTAGTGATTTCCGAGGATGAGTACGCCCGCCTGACGGCGCACGACCGCGAGTCGCCGCAAGCCCCACAGGATGGGGGCTGCGCCGAATGGTTCATGGCGAAAGACATTGCCGGAGCGCTCGACGCCAAGAGTCTGGCCGCGCGCGTGGCACAGGCGCGTGACGGCTGGAATGAGCGTTGATCGCGTTTCTCGATGTCAGTATTCTGATCTGGCGCGTTGAAGGTGCGCCCGAGTTTCGCGATGCAGCACAGGCGGCGTTGGCCGGACTGACGAGGATTCATCCAATACTCCGGTTTGCTGCTTCGCGCCTGGCAAGGCTTGAGTGCCGGGCCAAATCCATGCGCGATGGCGACCACAGGCTATCGAAGCAATACGACGACGCTTTCGCGCACGACCTGCATTTGTTCGAGATCAGCGCGACGGTAGTTGAGCGAGCGACCCTGCTACGCGCCCATCAAGGACTCAAGATCGCGACGCGATTCATGCGGCTACTGCCCTGCTGGCGGGACAGGCGATATTCGTGACCGGCGACGGCAAGTTGCAGGCTTCGTCAAAGGAGAATCCGGGCGGAATGCGCCGCACCGCGCTCGCCGGCAGGACTGCATGGGATGCGAATCCGCCCGCGGACCGGTACTTGCCGCCCGAGCGCGGGCCGGCAAGCATGAAGTCGGCGAACACGCGGTCGCCCACCGCAAGCTGATCCGGGCCGACCGCCGCGCCGGCCCACGCGATGACGCCGCAGTATTCCATGCCGGGGCAGTAGGGCGGTGCAGGCATGTTCTGGTACTGCCCGCTGGTCATCAGCAGGTCGACCCAGGCCACCGCGGCGCTCTTGATCGCAATCACGATCTCGTCGGGCTGGAGCGCCGCCGGGTCCGGGGCCTCCATGTCCTCAAGTGCTGCATGCGATTCGAGCGCATCGATCGGGGTCTCGCCGAACGCCGAGACGATCACCAGTTGGCCGGGCGGGATGAATGCATGCATTGCGGGCTCCTGGACAATCCCTTGACGATATCGCGCGCCTGATGACCCCGAACGCGTTTTCCACACCTGCCGTATAGTCCTTGGCGCACCCGTCATCGAGGGCCAACAGTGTCTATTCATCGACTCCACTCGTGTCTACTGGCCGCAGCCATGTGTTTGGCGGGGCATGGCGTCATCGCGGCGGATTACCCGGAACGCGCGATCCGTGTCGTCGTGCCGACCACCGCGGGCGGCGGTGCCGACACGATCGCGCGCACGCTGGCCGCCCGCCTCACCGAGCGCCTGGGCTGGTCCGTGGTCGTCGAGAACCGGCCCGGCGCCAATGGCGTCATCGGCGTCGACCAGGTGGCGAAGGCCGCGCCGGACGGGCACACACTGTTGCTGACCTTCGCCGACCATTTCGTCAACCCGAGCCTCTACAAGGCGCTGCCGTTCGACATGGCCCGCGACTTCGCGCCGGTGAATTTCCTCGGCGCGCTGCCCTTCGTCCTAGTCGTGACGCCTTCATTGCCTGCCCAATCCGTGCAAGGCCTGATCGAGCTGGCGCGCGCGCGGCCGGGCAAGCTCAATTTCGCGTCGGTCGGCACCGGCGGCATGGTCCACATGGCGGCCGAGCTGTTCAAGCTCGGCGCGGGCGTCGCCATGACCCACGTGCCCTACAAGGGGTCGTCGGCGGCGCTGCCCGACGTGATCAACGATCGCGTGCAGCTCATGTTCACTTCGGCCATTTCGGCCAGGCCATTTGTCGACGCCGGACACCTGCGCGTGCTGGGGATCTCCAGTCCGGAACGATCGCCGACCATGCCCGACCTGCCCACCATCGCGGAGTCCGGGGTGCCGGGTTACCAGGTGGAAATCTGGTACGGCGTGCTTGCGCCGGCCCGGACACCATCGGCCGTGATCGCACGGCTGAACGCGGAGATCGGCAGCGTGATCAGCTCGAACGACTTCAAGTCGACGCTGGCGCGGCAGGGCGTCGTGGTCGCACCGCCGGGAACGCCAGAGCAGTTCCGCGCCTTCTATACCGCGGAGATGAGCAAATGGGCGCGCGTCGTCAGGGAAACCAGGATCGAAGTCAATTGAGAGGAAGGAACGAACATGAAAGAAGGCGTGGGCACATTTGTCCTGGTTGACCCGGCGGCGGAGCTTTCGGCGGCGCGCGTGGCGAAGGCGCCGCGACCGGCCACGCTTGCCGGCATGCGCGTGGGCATGATCGACAACTCGAAACACATGGCCGGGCCATTGCTCAAGGCCGTCGAGACGCTGCTTCGGGACAAGTACCAGGCTTCGGATTTCGAGGTCTACCGCAAGGACAACCCAAGCATCCCGACGCCGCCCGAGGTTCTGCGCCACATGGTCGCGACCTGCGACGTGGTCGTCCATGGTGTCGCCGACTGAGGCTCATGCATATCGTGGGGTCTCCACGATTCCAGCGAAGTCGAGCGGCTTGGCAAGCCCTCGGTGTCCGTCATCACGACGGCTTTCGAGGCGGCAGCGCGCGCCCGCGCCCGCGTCGTGGGTACGGAAGATCATCCGATCGTGGTGATGCAGCATCCGCTAGCGAGCAGATCCGCGGCCGAGGTCGTCACCATCGCCGGGGAACTCGTCGACTCAATCGCGTCCGCGCTGACCGTGCCGGCATGAACGAGCCCAAACCCCTGGATGCCAAACCCGCACGGCGACACCGGGTCGAGGCCGATTTCCTCGCCGCCCAGCGCATGATGGAAGCGCGCGGCTGGACCGACGGCCTGCCGGTCATTCCGCCGACCGAGGCGCTTGTCGAGGAGATGCTCGCCGCGACGCCGCTGGCGCCGGACACCCTGCTGGGCATGATGGAGCCGCTGCGCGGCGCCGTCACGCTGGAGAAGGTCGCGGCCAACGCCGTCATGGCCGGCTGCCGCACCGACTACTTTCCGGTCGTCGTCGCCGCGGTCAAGGCGGTGCTGCAACCGCAGTTTCATGTCGGCTCGTCGGCATGCACCACCGGCGGGGCCGCACCAGTGGTCATCGTCAGCGGCCCGTTGGCGGAAAAGCTCGGGGTCAACGCCGGCACGGCGTGCTTCGGCGGCAATGTGAAAGCCAACGCGACCATCGGGCGGGCGCTGCGCCTGACGATGCGAAATCTCGGCGGCGCCAAGCCGGACGGCATGGAGAAATCGACGCTCGCGTGGCCCGGCAAGATATCGATGTGTTTCGCGGAGAACGAAGCCGAATCGCCGTGGGAACCGTTGCGCACCGACAAGGGCTTCGCGCTCGAGACGACCACCGTGTCGGTGCTCGCCGCGCGCGGCCTGTACCCGCTGACCGAGGGCGTGCAGGAAACCGGCACCGGCGTGCTGGAGACCATCGCGGCGGGCATGCGCATGGTCGGGGCGCCGGTCTATTACCAGAAGAACATTCCGGTCATCGTGTGCCTGTCGCCTGAGCACGCGAATGAAATTTCGAAGGCAGGGTTCTCCAAGGCCGAAGTGCGCAAGTACCTGTTCGAAAATTGCCGTCTGCCGGCCGGGGTCCTTCGCGGCAGGGGGTATTTCGGGCCCGGTTGCTGGCCGGCGTGGATCGACGAGAACGACGACGCCGCGCTGGTGCCGATCGTCTCCACGGCGGACCATCTGTGGGTCGTCGTGGCCGGCGGGGCTGGGCGCCACAGCGCGTGGATGCCGGCCTGGAACGTATGTGAAGGCGCGATCGAGGCGGTGTTGGCCGCCTGAACGAAGCGGATTCGATGGCGGCGCCGCCTAGCAGCCTGTCGGACTTGGGGCGTCGAAAGCGAAAATCGGCCCCAGCGAGGACAGTTTTTGCCGCATTCGCCGCCTCATAGCCCGGCTATGGGGCAAGAAGGCGGTGGAAAATGGACCGCTGCGGCC
>JAYVST010000052.1:0-31021 GCA_043775255.1 Burkholderiales bacterium | reverse complement strand
AGCCCGCCGGCCGAGGCCATCACGGTCAGCGCTAGCGCCGGCCAGTACGGCGCCAGCGCGTCGATCGCGCCGGAATGCGCGAGCAGAATCGACAAGGCGGTGCAAAACGGCAGCGCCGCCAGCAGCAGGGTCAGTACAAACCTGGCTTCGAGGCGGCCCAGACGCGGTCCGCCCGCCGGCTCCGGCAGGTGTTGGCCACTGGATGAATCCGGCAGGCGCGGGTCACTGGATGAATCCGGCAGGCGCGGGTCACGGGTTGGCTCCGGCTGGCGCGGGGCACGGGATGAATCCGGCATGCGGCGGGCACGCTGCGAGAGGCGGCAACGGTCGAAATTTGGAGAATGCGCATATTACGCCCCTCCTGTGCCCGCAATGTCTCAGGTCCAGTCCTTGAGTTTGGTGCGTATGCGCGCCACCGCCTGGCTGTGCAATTGGCAGATGCGCGATTCGGTCACTCCCAGGATGGCGGCGATTTCGCGGAAGTTGAGTTCCTGCTCGTAGTACAGGCCCATCAGCATTTTCTCGCGCTCGGGCAGGGCGTCGATGGCGCCGACCAAGGCGCGCTTGAAACGCGCATCGCGCACCTGCATGAGCGGGTCGCCGGAGGTGTCCGCCAGATGGCGATCGAGATAGGGATCGCCGTCGTCGCCGTCGTCCTGACTGTCGAAATGGATCAGTTGCGCGCCGCGCGCATCGGCCAGCATGGTCTGATACTCGGCCAGCGTGAGCTTCATTTCCTTGGCCACCTCGGGTTCGACCGGCGCGCGCCCGAGGCGGTGCTCAAGCCGGCTGATCGCCTTTTCGATCTCGCGCTGCGCGCGCCGCACGCCGCGCGGCATCCAGTCGTTGGCGCGCAATTCGTCGAGCATCGCGCCCTTGATGCGTTGCGATGCATAGGTCTCGAACTGCGCGCCCTGTCCCTCCTCGAAACGGCCGGCGGCGTCCATCAGGCCCAGCATGCCGGCCTGGACTAAGTCGTCGACCTGCACCGAGGCGGGCAGGCGTGCCAGCAGGTGGTGCGCCATCCGTTTGACCAGGGGGACGAACTGTTCGACATTGAGGTTGCGTTCAACGACGCCGGTGGCGGTGTACATGGGCTGTCCTGTCTTGGCTTAGTGCGTTTGTATTGCGTTGGATGGGTCGAGCATGCATTCGGCCAGGCGCCATCCCTGCGCCTCGGCGGCAATGCGGGTAAACGTGCGCACGGCTTCCGCGTGGGGCGCGGCCGCGCCGCTGTAGATCTGGCCGCGCGTATTGCGTTGCAGGTTGCCGCAGTAGCCGACGGTCGCGCCGAGAAAGCGGCGCGCGGTGTCGGCCAGCTGGCGGCATGCCGCGCGCGCCTCCCGTTCGCCGCCGGCGCCATTGACAAGCACGCGGAAGGCGGAGGCGCGCGGCGGGGCGCTGGCCTGCTTGATGGCGGCATAGGCGGCGGTCAGGGAACGTTCGCCCGTGCCCATCACCAACAGGGATTCGGCATCGTCTCCCAGCATCGGCAGCCAACGCCGTCCCGCCGGCGGCGCCGTGGCCGGAAGATTGACGACGACCAGATCGGCAGGGTCGTCCAGACGCAGAAAGCCGGCGAAAAAGTCGTTGTTGGCCGCGTCCGCGGCAAGCAGCGCCGGCAATCCTTCCTGGGCCGCGATGGCGCGCAAGCCCGGCGCACAGCGCACCGCCACGTCGGCGAAATCGCGTTCACCCTCGATCAACGACCTGAGATCGGCGTTCGTGCGCTTGCCGAGCGCTGCCAGAGCTGCGCCAACGGCATCGAGGAGGATCACGTTGCGTCCGCATCGCGCCAGGCCCATGGCGATCTGCGCCGCGCAAGCGCTCTGGCCGTGCGTATCGAAATCGCCCTGCACCGGCAACAGGCGCAGGACCCGACGCTTGAGCAGACTGCGCAGGCCGGCGGCCTGATCGCCGACCGTGCTCTCATGCTTGCGCGCGGCCCCCTGGGGTAGACGTTCACTCATGCGTAGCACCTCATGCCGACACCGAACCGGACGCGGGTGGTTGCGGCGGCGCACCGCCTCGCATTGCACCCAATGCGCGTGCCGCAACCTCGCTGTCCTGCCACGCGAACACCGGGTCGACCACCACCTTGAGCGCGCGCTGCACCAGCGCCGCGCCGGTCGCGCGATGCAAGTCCTCCGGCACCCGCTGGCCGTTGGTCACAGCGAAGAGCTCGAGCGCATGGCGCGCCACCACATCGAGCGCCGGCGCCAGCTTGGCGGCCTCGTCGATCTTGGTCAGGATGACGCCTGCGAGCGGCCGTGCCCCGGCAGCCTTGCCCTGATAGGCGCGAGCCACATCCTCCAGCGTTTCGGCCTGCGCCGCGGCATTGAGCAGCAGCACGCGGCGGATGCTCGGGTTGTCCAGCAGGTTGATCTGTTCGGCCACCCGATTGTCGCGCTGCCCCATGCCGGTGGTGTCGATCAGCACCATGCGCTTGCCCGACATGGTGGCGATGGTCGCCTCCAGTTCGGCATACGACTGCGCCGAGTGCACCGGCACGCCGAGGATCTTGCCGTAGATCGAAAGCTGGTCGAAAGCGCCGATCCGGTAGCTGTCGGTGGTGATCAGGCCGAGCGACTGCGCGCCGTACTTGACCACGCAACGCGCCGCCAGTTTGGCTGTGGTGGTGGTCTTGCCGACACCGGTCGGTCCGACTAACGCGAAGACCCCGCCTGCCTCGACCATGTCGTGCGCCGGGTCGACGCAGCGCAGGTTGCGCGAAAGCACCTCGGAGACCCACTTGCGCGCCTCCGCCTCGCCATGGTCGTCGGGCAGGCGGTCGGCCACCTGGCGCGCCAGGCTGGCGGAGAAACCTGCCTCGACCAGCTCACGCCAAAGTGCAACCGCCAGTGGCCGGCGTTGCGCCATCTCGCGCCAGGCCTGGGCGGCGATCTGGTCCTGCAACATGGCCTTCATGGCAGCCATTTCGCGTAGCAGGAGCCGCTCGTGCGGGCTGGGCGCGGCACGTTCCACCGCTGCCGGAGCCGCAGCAATTGCCGCCTGCGGCGCCATGGCTGCGGCAGCCACCACAGCGGCCGGCCATGCCGTGGGCTTGAACTGCTCGTTCTGTGCGGCGTACGCGTTCTGGGGCGCCCATGGCGCCGAACCGGTTGCCGCTGTGGCCGCTGTGGCCGCTGTGGCCGCTGTGGCCTGTGCCAGCGGCGCAGGCGGCGCCGGCGCATCGATACGGGTGGCGAAATCCTTGAGGCTGGTGAAGCCGAATTCCGGGCGCTGCGATGACAGCGCCGCGTTCGGTGCGGGGCGCAGCACAGGCGCGGTTGCGGCCATGCGCGCCGGCGCCGGACGTGTCGGGGTTTGTTGGGAGCGGGCTGCCTGTGGGTTGCTACCGGCTCCTGCGGCGGCGAACGTCCGAGCGGTGGCGATATCGCCCGGCGCTTCGACCATCGCGAGAATCTCTATCCCGGCGGCGACCTTGCGGTTCGATATCACCAGCGCTTCGGGCCCGAGTTCGGCCTTCATTTTTTGCATCGCCTCGCGCGCACTTGCACCCACGAATTTCTTCATCAACATGGCAACGGCCTCATTTGCAATTTGCTTGTTTCATCGAATATCCGACCTGTCATGACGGCAGGGGCCCGCGCGCGCCGACCATCGCGGCGACGCGGATAGTGCAAGCCTCGGGAATCTCGGCGTGCGCGAGCACCTTCAGTCGCGGCAACGCGCGCCGCGCCATCCGCGCCATGCCCGGACGCAGCTTGTCGGGCACCAGCAAGGCCGGCGGCTTGCCCAGGTTCTCCTGTCGTTGCGCGGCGGCCATCAGGTCGCGCGCCAGGTTCTCTGCCAGGCCAGGCTCGATCCCCAACGGTTCGCCGCCAGCTGCGCTCGCCGATTGCACCAGCACACGTTCCAAGTCCGGCTCGAGCACCAGCATTTCGATCTCGGCAGTCGGGCCGAACAGCATTTGCAGGATCGCCCGGCCCAGCGCGATGCGCACCTGGGCCAGCAATTCAGCGGGATCGGTGCTTCTGCCCGCATGCTCGGTCAGGGTTTCGACGATCGAGCGCATGTCGCGGATGTGGACACCCTCTTCGAGCAGGCCTTGCAGCACACGCGTGAACGCCGCCAGAGGAATCAGCTTGGGCGTAAGGTCGTCGATCAGCTTCGGCGCCTGCTTGTTGAAATGCTCGATCAAGGCCTGGGTCTCCGAACGCCCGAGCAGTGCTGCCGCGTGCGACTGCATCAGGTGGTTCAGATGGGTCGCGACGACAGTGCCGGCATCGACCACGGTGTATCCGGTCGATAGCGCCTGGTCGCGGAATGCGCCTTCGATCCACGTCGCCGGCAGCCCGAATGCCGGATCGCGCGCCGACGTACCCGGCAGCGGCGCCACCGCATTGCCCGGGTTGATCGCCATGAACATGCCGGCATACACTTCGCCCTCGCCGATCACGACGCCCTTCAGGCTGATGCGATAGGCATTCGGCTTCAACTCGAGGTTGTCACGGATATGTACCTGGGGCGGCAGGAAACCGACCTCCTGGGCGAACTTCTTGCGAATCGCCTTGATCCGCTTGAGCAGATCGCCGTCCTGGTTGCGATCGACTAAGGGAATCATGCGATAGCCGACCTCGAGACCCAGCACGTCGACCGGTGTCAGGTCCTCCCACGACGCCTCGGCGCCGTCGACCGGGGTTGCGGGAGCGGACGGGGCTGCGCCGCTGGCACGCCTTGCCGCTGCCTGAGTCTGCCACCAACCCGTCCAGCCGGCGGCCGCGCCGAACAGCATGAAGGCGAAATGCGGCATGCCGGGAATCAGTCCGAGCGCGGCCAACACGCCGCCGGTGACCATCAGGGTCTGCGGATTCATCGCCAACTGGCGCACCACCTGGGTGCCGATGTCCTCTACGGTGCCCTCTTCACTGCCGACCCGGCTGACCACCAGGCCGGCAGCCACCGAGATGACCAGTGCGGGAATCTGCGCCACCAGACCGTCGCCGATGGCCAGCAGCACGTAGTTGTTGGTGGCCTGCGCCAGCGAGAGGTCGTGCTGCACCAGCCCGATCAACAGGCCGCCGACGATATTGATGAACAGGATCAGGATGCCGGCCACCGCGTCGCCGCGCACGAACTTGGAAGCGCCGTCCATGGCGCCATAGAAATCAGCCTCGCGCGCGATCTCGGAACGGCGCTTCTTGGCATCCTGCTCGGAGATCAGCCCGGCATTCATGTCGGCATCGATCGCCATCTGCTTGCCGGGCATGGCATCGAGGGTGAAACGCGCAGCCACTTCGGCAATCCGTCCGGCGCCCTTGGTGATGACCACGAAGTTGATCACCACCAAAATCAGGAACACGACAATGCCGACGGCAAAGTTGCCGCCCACGAGAAAATGGCCGAAAGCCTCGATCACCTTGCCGGCGGCGTCCGGCCCGGTGTGGCCGTGCAGCAGCACCACGCGGGTGGAGGCGATGTTGAGCGACAGGCGCAGGAGCGTGGTCAACAACAGAACGGTCGGAAAGGCGGCGAAATCCATCGGCTTGTTCGCATATACCGCCGCCAGCAGGACCATCAGGCCCAATGCGATATTGAAAGTGAACAGGAGGTCGAGCAAAAGTGGCGGCAACGGCAGGATCATCATCGCCAGGACCATGACGATGAAGGCCGGTGCGGCCAATCCGCGTATGGGGATGTCGCGCCAGCTGCCCGAACGCAGTGCGAATACGCTCATGCCGGCACCCCTTCACCAAGAGGATCGAGTTCAGGCGGCACCGGCAGCGCGGCAGGCGCCTGCGGCGCCGGGCCCCGTGCATGGGCGCGCAACTGGAACACCCAGGCGAGCACTTGCGCAACCGCGTTGTAGAGCGCAGCCGGAATTTCCTCTTCGAGCTCGGCATGGGCATAGAGCGCGCGTGCCAGCGGTGGCGCTTCGAGCAGCGGCACGCCGTGCGCGGCAGCGACCTCGCGGATGCGCATGGCGACCTCATCGGCGCCCTTGGCGACAACCCGCGGGGCGCGCATGCGGTCGCCCTGGTAGGCTAGCGCCACCGCATAGTGGGTCGGATTGGTAACCACCACGTCAGCCTTCGGCACCGCCGCCATCATGCGACGGCGCGCCGCCTCGCGCTGGCGCTGGCGGATTTTTCCCTTGATCTGCGGGTCGCCGTCGGATTCGCGCGCCTCGCGCTTGAGCTCGTCGTTCGACATGCGCAGTCCGCGCGCGTGTTGCCATAGTTGCAGCGGCACGTCGATGCCGGCGACCACCAGCAACACCGCCGCCATCCAGAAAAAGTCGCGCGTGATGACATGCCCGGCGAATACCATCGCCGCTGCGCCGCTCTGCGCCAGTGGCATCACGAACGCCGTCTGGTCGCGCCAGATCAGCGCGCCCAGCAAACCGCCAATCAGTAGAACCTTGGCAATCGCCTTGCCGAGTTCCGCCATGCTTTGCAGCGAAATCAGGCGGCTCAGGCCAGACAGAGGATTCAGGCGCGAAAAATCGGGCGCCAGAGGTTGCGCAGACCATACCCAGCCTCCGATGGCCAACGGGGCCAACAACGCGGCCAGGAACAACACACCCAGGATCGGCAGAACCGGCAGCATGCCCTGCCCGACAAGCTCGCTTGCAACCTGCAGGGAAAGCGCCGGGTCGAAGGCGGCAGCGCGCGAAACATTCAAGCCGCGATGCAGAAATTCGAGGGCCTGCCCTGTCATCTGTGGCCCGATCCCCGCGAGGCAGGCCGCGCCGCCAAGCAGCAGCGCGGCGGTCGTGAGCTCACGCGACCGGGGTGTCTGGCCGCGCTCACGTGCCTCGTCTAGCCGCTTCTGCGAGGCCGGTAAATCGCGATCGATATCCTGCTCTTCCGCCATCGGCGGGCCCTCTCGGGAGTTGTCTGTTAACGGTTCGATTATTCAACCTGGCAAGGGTTGTGAATGCCGCAAGCAGACCCGCAAAGAGCGCATAGTTCCGCGCCTGCGCGGCGCCATTCAAGGAAGAACGATCGACACCTTGAAAGTTTCGCGCCAGGAATTCGGCGGGTCCCGCAGGCGCTCCCGCGCACGCCGTGAGGACAAGACCCCTGCGCCGATCGCCCGATCGATCGGTCCACCGATCCATTGACGCACGCGGGCGCCGTCTGCCGGGCTCTGCCGCCCGCTGCCACTGGTCGCCCTGTCTGGACCGCGAGTGCAGCGGCGGTTACCCGCCTCTATGACAGACCTTCTGGCCGGCGGCCGTTGCCGGCTTAGGCGGCGCAGGTCGGCGCCGTCATCGCGGGCCGCGCAGGTCGGCCAGCTCGGAGATAGTCAACACTTCACCAAGCGGCAGAAGGTTAGGCTTGCCCACCACGCTCTGCGCTTGCGCCTCGTCGAGGTTGACGATTTTGCGCACCGGGTGCACGACCGGAGCGCTGGGTTCTTCAAGAATCGATACTCACCGTGGCCCAATGCATCCACGCTTGTTGTCGCGGTTTTGTGGTGTGATTTCTGCGACTACAGGCATCTGGAGCATCGCCTCAGCGAATCGGAGCGCGAATCAGCGAGGTGGCTGACGGCGAAGTTGGCGCGGCCGCTGGCGCTGGGGCTGGTTGCGATGCACCGGTTGTTGCCATCGGTATGGCGAGGACGGAGGGCGCAAGCGCTTCTGCGACTGTCTCGGGCGCGGCCACGTCGATTGCCGGTCCATCGCTCACGATGGCCTGCTCCGCATCCCGAGTGAATACCATGATGCTGATACGGCGATTCGAGGCATGGAAAGGATCGTCGGCCTTGAAGGGCACGGAGGCCGCCAGGCCAACCACGCGCAGGATCTTCTTCTCCAGCATGCCGGCGGCGATCAATTCGCGCCGCGCAGCGTTGGCTCGATCGGCCGAAAGGTCCCAGTTGCCGTAGCCGCGCTCGCCTCCAGGAAATGGCTGGGCATCGGTATGACCCGATACCCCGATCCGGTTCTCCACATCGCCCAGTGCGCGCCCGATCTCGCTCATGATCATGCGCGTATGCTCCTTGAGGACCGCACGCCCGGAGTCGAACATCGCCCGGTTCTGCTCATCGACGATCTGAATGCGCAACCCTTCGCCGGTGATGTCGAGGCGGATCTGGTTCTTGAATGGCGCCAGCGTGCCATTGCCCGAGAGCAGCCCGTCAACCTTGAGCTTGATTTCCTCCAGACGCGCGCGTTCGAGGCGCTTGGCTTCGGCCTTGCCGGTATGCAAGGTGTAGCTTCTCTTTTCCACTTTCTCGTCACCGTTCTTGACCTGGCCGGTCTGGCGCGTCAAGTCCTGACCGCCGCCCTTGAGAATGCTGGAACTGTCGCCGCTGCCGGAACCTCCGGCCATGGCAACCTTGAGCGGCGAATTGAAGTAGTCCGCAATGCCTTTGAGGTCGCCTTGCGCGGTGGACCCCAGCAACCACATGAGCAGGAAGAACGCCATCATCGCCGTGACGAAGTCGGCATAGGCGATCTTCCAGGCGCCGCCATGGGCGGAATGTCCGCTCTTCTTGATCCGCTTGACGATGATCGGCTGCAGCTTCTTCGCTTCGTTTGCCATGGTTCAGGTTCGGAGCGTCGGCCGCGCGCGCCTATTTCTTGCCCTTGACGTGCGCTTCGAGTTCGGTAAAGTTGGGTCGCTCAGTGGAGAACAGGACCTTGCGGCCGAATTCGATCGCCACTTGCGGCGCGTAGCCCTGCATACTGGCCAGAAGCGTGGTCTTGATGCACAACAATTCCTTGCCGGCTTCCTCGATCTTCTGCTCCATCAGGCCAGCCAGTGGCTCGAAGATGCCGTACGCAAGCAGAATGCCGAGAAAGGTGCCCACCAGCGCCGAGCCGATCATCCCGCCCAACACTGCGGGCGGTTGACCGACGGAGCCCATGGTGTTGACCACGCCCAGCACAGCCGCGACGATGCCGAATGCCGGCAGACCGCCGGCCAGTCGGGTGATGGCGGCGGCCGGCGCGTGCGCTTCCTGATGGTGGGTTTCGATCTCGCTGTCCATCAGGGACTCGATCTCGTGGGCATTCAGATTGCCGGACACCATCATGCGCAGATAGTCGGTGACGAATTCGGTCACATGATGGTCGCCGCCGACGGTCGGGTACTTCTGGAACAAAGGCGAGTTATGCGGATCCTCGACATCCTTCTCGATCGACATGAGCCCTTCCTTGCGTACCTTTTGCAGGATGTCGAACAGAAGCGCGAGCAATTCGAGGAAGCGCGCCTTGCTGTACTTGCTGCCCTTGAAGCAACCCGCCAGTCCGGCCACGGACGCCTTGAGCACCTTCATCTGGTTGTTGGCGACAAAAGCGCCGAGCGCCGCGCCCATGATGGTAACCATCTCGAACGGCAGCGCTTTCAGGATGACGCTAATGTTTCCGCCATGCAAGATGTAGACGCCGAAGATGCATCCGAGCGAAATGACATAGCCGATGATGACGAACATGCTGGTGTCCGGAAAAAGTGGAGATTGGAGTGCAGCGCTACTCGCCCGCGCGCAAGCCGGCGCAGGCCAAAATCCGGCGTACGACGGCGTGCAGCCACAGCAGTGTGAAAAGCCTGTCTTTCATGATTGCCTAAGTTACCAACCGACGGGTCTTGCTGGTCGTGCAAACAGATGGCCGAATCGGCGCCAGTTCACCGGCAGCCGACAAGCGTTGCTACGCCGGCCTGCAATCCGTGGCGAGCCGATTCGTGCCGTTCCTTCGATGCCGGAACTCCACAGCGCAACGGGAGCGCCGCCGTGTTCGTGCATCGCGCCCGACCCAAGCACATCGATTCGCCACGTGGCGCCAGGTTCGGCGTGGACCCTGGCGTTGCGAACCGATGGACGGAGCTGCGCGCTGCGCGCAGCCGCGGCCGACCGCGCGCCGCGCAATCAGGCTGCAACCGCTTCCTGCAAAGTCTCGTTCTCGGCATCGGCATATGCGACCATGCGGCTGGCGCGGGTCTTGCCGGCGCGTGACGGCATGTCACACAGGCCGCATACGTAACCGGCGGTGAGTTCGTAGGTATGGACGACGAAGTGCCCACCGCACTCGCCGCACGCCGTGGTGGTGAGCATCCCGGCGTCGAAGAACTTGGTCAGGCGCCAGGCACGCGTGACCGACAGCACCTCCGGCATGCCAAGGCGAGCGACATGTTCGCGATACAGGCGGTAGGCATGAACCACCACTTCGATCTCGTCAAGAGCGGAGCTGCGATTGATCGATTGATACAGATTCATGTAAAGCGAGGAATGGATGTTCGGCTGCCAGGTCATGAACCAGTCGGTCGAGAACGGCAGCATGCCCTTGGGCGGCGACTTCTGAACGATCTCCTTGTACAGTTTGAGCAGGCGCTCGCGCGACAGGGTGGTTTCGGACTCCAGCACCTGCAAGCGTGCCCCCAGTCGGACCAGGTCGGAGGCCAGGGCGATCTGGCGCGCTTCGCCCAATACGGTCTTGGCTCTTTTCATCTTCACACCGTCGCTTCAATTGCGTTGCCGGCCATCAGGATGGCGGCATGCATGCCGGACGCCTGGGCGTTTTCGACACCGTTGGCGTGCGACAGCAGAAGGCCCCAGACCATGCTGTCATCGAATCGGAAACGGCACATCAGCATGTTCGATGCCGCGATCTTGAGCAGTTGGCCGGCTGTGAGTTGGTCGATGATGCCGGCCACATCTTCGGACAGGCCAAGCCGGACAAGGGCCTCGGCACGGTCTGCACGAATCATGTTCTGCGCCAGTATCAGATAGGAAAGATTGGCTTCGCGAATCTCGTTCAACAGGTTTTGTACTTTCATTTCAGTGCCCTCCGGTGCGGTTGAAATCGGGTGAATGACGGGTCGTGATGCAGTGACGCCATCTTCTGCCGCGCGGCTTTTTTTCTGAATTGGATGGACGCCGCATCAATCTGTGCGAACACCTCACTGGCGCTAGGTCCGAAGCGCGGGTGTGGCGATCGTCGGAGGCGCACGCGCGCAGGCCGTGCGGTGCGCAACCCGCACGCGCATGGGAACCACCAGCGTCCGCTCGGTGGGAGCCGCGCCGCTCGGCGCCGGGTCGCGTGATCTGCAACGGAATCGGAACAGGTGGTCCGGCAACCGTAGGGCAGCGCCCTACAAGGCGTTAAATCATTTGATCCAGACGCGAGGATTCGTCCACAAACACCTGATTTCCTTGCCCTTTTTGATCACCTAAAGGATTCACCAACGCTCGCGCTTCGATCTCGATATCGCCTTCACCGGCATGGCTGCCGAGGTACGCGGCCACAACCAAAGGGAAGTTCGACGGGCGGGTTCGAAGCTTCATCGCGCGATTAACGGCAGCCCAGCGCATTTGTTTAGACCTTTGTTTGCGTGATTCCGGCAATAAGCTTGGACACGCCTCATCAAAGGGTTTGACGCAAGAAGGGAGCGCGGCTCGGCTCCAGGTCAATCCCGAAGCCGCAAATCCGGGGCAGTGTCCGATTTGGAAAGAGCGAACGCGCCGCAGACCGGCAGTTCGCCCCGCTGCTGTTCAGACTCGCGCTTACACCCACCGAAAATGGAGAAACGTCATGGCATCAATGATCAACACCAATCTGGCTTCACTCAATACGCAGCGCAATCTTTCGAGTTCGCAAGTGGCCCTCCATACCGCAGTCCAGCGTCTGTCGTCCGGATTGCGTGTCAACAGCGCCAAGGACGACGCCGCCGGACTGGCCATAGCCGAACGCATGAATGCCCAGGTCAAGGGCATGAACGTGGCCATCCGCAACGCCAATGATGCGGTCTCGCTGGCACAGACCGCGGAGGGCGCGCTGGGCAAGGTCTCGGAAATGCTGCAGCGTATGCGCGAACTGGCCGTGCAATCTGCCAATGCCACCAACAGCGCCAGCGACCGTACCAATCTGAACGCCGAGTATGTCGAACTGAGCAGCGAGGTCACGCGCACCCTGGCCGGAACCGCTTTCAACGGGTTGACCATACTTGGCGCGAATGCGGGCACTCTGGTTTTCCAGGTGGGCGCGAACACGACCTCCAACGACGTCATTGCGATCGTCACCACGCGTCTTGACAACGCGGCATCGATAACGGGCGCCACTACCGGCAGCATCACGACAGCCGGCGCCGCCAACACCGCGATGAATTCGCTCGACGTCGCCATCGACGCCATCACCACCGAACGAGCCGCTTATGGCGCCGCCCAAAACCGCTTCGAGTCGACCATCGGCGTGCTTCAAGTATCCGCCGAGAGCAATGCCGCCTCGCGCAGCCGCATCATGGACGCCGACTACGCAGCGGAGACTGCCGCACTGGCGCGCGCGCAGATCTTGCAGCAAGCGGGCACGGCGATGCTGGCGCAGGCCAACCAGTTGCCCAATAGCGTTCTCAAGCTGTTGCAAGGGTAACGCGACTCCGTATTTGAACGGTACGGCCGTTATGTGCTGGTCGGCCAGGTTGGCCGGTGCAAGCACGGCAGGCGCAACGGGGCTGGAACTAAAGTTTTTCCGCAAAGGGGTCGATAAGCGATGCAACGGCGGACGGATCGTCAAACATCCAAACCGAAGTTGCAGATCTAAAGGGTCTCCCATCCCGGAAGGTCTAGATGAAGTGCAGTAACGACCATTTAGGTCTGCTTGAAGCGAAACTTTGGGTACACCACTACCGCATACAGGAGAAACACCATGTCTTCCATGATCAACACCAATCTGACGTCGCTTAACACGCAGCGCAATCTGTCAAGCTCGCAAATGTCCCTCCATAACGCGGTGCAGCGCCTTTCTTCCGGCCTGCGCGTCAACGGCGCCAAGGACGACTCCGCCGGCCTGGCGATCGCCGAGCGCATGCAATCGCAGGTCAAGGGAATGAATGTCGCCATCCGCAACGCCAACGACGCGGTCTCGATGGCGCAAACTGCGGAGGGGGCGCTGGGCAAGGTCTCCGACATGCTGCAGCGGATGCGCGAGTTGTCGGTGCAGTCGGTCAACGCCACCAATAGTGCCGGTGATCGCAGCAACCTCGACGGCGAATTCCAGGAACTTGGCAAGGAAATCGTGCGCACGCTCGCCGGTACCACCTTCAACGGCATCACGATCCTCGGCGCCAACGCAGGCTCGCTGGCCTTCCAGATCGGCGCCGGCACCACTAGCAACGACTCCATCACTGTCACCACCACGCGCCTGGACAACGCCGCCAGCATCACCGCAGTGACCAGCGGCACCATCACCAACGTGAGTACCGCAACCACGGCCATCAACAACCTCGACACCGCCATCGACGCGATCACCACCCAACGCGCCAGCTTCGGCGCGGCGCAAAATCGCTTCGAGTCGGTGATCGGCGTGCTGCAGGTCGCCTCGGAAAACCAGGCCGCGTCGCGCTCCCGAATCATGGACGCAGACTACGCTTCCGAAACCGCCGCCCTGTCGCGCGCCCAGGTGCTGCAACAGGCGGGAACGGCGATGCTGGCGCAGGCCAACCAGATGCCCAATTCGGTCTTGTCTCTGCTGCGGTAATTCCGCGCAGCGCGCGCCGTCCGTCCCCCTCCCGGATGGCGCGCACTGTCCCGCCGTAAAAAGCGGGCAGTCGAATGGCCTTGCAAGATCCGTCAAGCCCATCCGACTGCCTGTCTGAACGAGGAACCACGCGATGAGAGTCGAAACCGCAAATGAAATGCAACCGGCCACGGCGACGCCGGTCTCCCGGCCGCGACGTGTTGCTCCGGTGGACCAGCCCCATGACCTCGAGCCGCATCCCGGTCTGGCGCACGAAGAACACGTGGACAAGGTTGTCGCAGCGGCCAACCTGTCGATGCAAACGGTTGCCACCAACCTCAAATTTGAAAAAGACTCGTCCAGCGGCAAGACAGTCGTTCGCGTGATCGACAGTGAAACCCAGCAGGTGCTGCGCCAGATGCCGTCCGAGGAAATGCTCGCCATGAGCAACGCGCTCGACCGCCTGCAAGGCCTGATCGTCCACCTCAAGGTCTGACAACAAGCAACAGCCATGGTATCCGCAGTCTCCGGCACCAACATCGACGTCAATACGCTGGTTTCGCAGCTGATGGCGGCCGAGCGCGCGCCGCTGACGGCCATGCAGCGAACGCAGTCCGGATTTCAGTCGAAAATCTCCGCCTTCGGCAGATTGCAGAGCGCGCTGTCCGGCGTCGGCGACGCAGCGAAGAAGCTTGACGCGGCAGACACCTTCCGCGCCGCCACTGCCAAAGCGGGCGATAGCGCCGTTTTTTCCTCGAGCGCTGCGCCAGGTGCGGCCGCCGGCACCTATAGCGTTGAAGTACAGCAGCTGGCCCAGGCGCAAAAACTCGCATCGGCAGCCTATTCGGCCGCTACCAGCGTGGTCGGCAGCGGCGCCATGACTATCCAGTTCGGAACCTATGCGGGCGGACCGAACACTTTTACCGCCAATGCGGCCAAACCGGCGCTCAATGTTGTCATCGGCGCCGGCAACAACACCCTGGTCGGAGTGCGCGATGCGATCAACGCAGCCAGCGCGGCTGCCGGCAGCAGCGGCGGCGTACGGGCGTCGATCGTCAACGACGGCAGCGGGTACCGGCTTGCGCTTACGTCCGCGGACGGCGGACTGGCCAACAGCTTCAAGATCGCGACCGTCGATGACGATTCTGCCAACACCGACACAGCCGGACTGTCCCGCCTTGCGTTCGATCCGACGCTGGCCGTCGGCGCCGGCAAAAACCTGACGCAAAACGCGGCGGCACAGGATGCCCGACTGCTGATCGACGGCATTCAGGTCACAAGTTCCAGCAACACCATAGCCGACGCCGTCGGCGGCGTCACCCTGAACCTGGCGAAGACCAATATCGGCGCCGCCACCACCCTCACGGTGGCAGCGGATACCGACTCGATGAAGGGCGTGATCGAAGGCTTCGTCAAGGCCTACAATTCCTTCAACACGACCAGTCGCGACCTCACCTTTTACGATGCCGGTACGCGGCGGGCCGGCGCGCTGCAGGGCGACGCTACCGCCCGCGGACTGCAGTCCCAGGTGCGGGCGATCCTGACCACTCCGATCAGTGGTATGTCGGGCAACCTTACCAGCCTGTCGCAAGTTGGACTGACGGTGCAAAACGATGGTTCGCTCGCCTTCGACAGCACGAAATTCCAGAAGGCGGCCGATAGCTACGGCAGCGAACTCGCCGCGCTCTTCGGCACCGCCGGCCGCGCCACCGATGGTCGCGTCAGCTTCCTCGGTGCACCCTCGTCTCTGGCCACCGGCAGCTTCAGCGTGGCGCTGTCTCAGGGCGCCAGCCGCGGCCGCGTCGATGGCAATGGCGTGGCCGGCCTGACGATCGTCGCCGGCGCCAACGACACACTGGACCTCTCCGTGGACGGCACCGCCGTCAGCGTGACGCTCGGATCCGGCGCCTACGCGAGCAGCGACGCGCTCGCCGCCGAAATCCAGTCGAAGGTCAATGGCAACGCCACCTTGAGAAATCTTGGCTTGAGCCTCACCGTCAGCCAGTCTGCGGGTGTTTTAAGCATCACGTCCAACGCTTTCGGATCCGGATCGGCCGTCGGCGTGCCGTCCGGCAACGCCGCCGCCGGCCTGTTTGGTCCCGCGCCGACCACAAGCGCGGGAACCAACGTTGCAGGGACGATCAACGGCGCCGCGGCGGTCGGCAGCGGACATGCGCTGACGTCGATCGATGGCCTGCGTCTGAAGGTGACCGCCGATTCTGCCGGCGCCCTGGGCACCGTGTCGTTCACTCGCGGCTTCGGCACGCTGTTGAACGACAGCATCCGCAAACTCGCCGACACCAGCGGGCCGATCGGCGCCCGTACCGAGGGCCTCAATGCCAGCGTCAAGCGCGTCGGCAAGCAGCAGGACGATTTCAACCGGCGCATGGTCATCCTCGAGTCCAACTACAGGCGCCAGTTCACCGCGCTTGACACCATGCTTTCATCGATGAACACCACCAGCAGTTTTCTGACCCAGCAGTTGGCCGGACTGGCGCGCAACAATCGTTGAGCACGCCGGTCCGATGTTGAACGATCCTTTTAGTTTCCCGGCCTGGCAGTCGTAAATCAATCATCAGTTCACTTAAGCCAAGAGGGAAATCCATGTTTGCCGCCTATCGCAATGCCGCTGCCACCTACAACCAGGTCAAAGTCGAGAGTGGCATCGCGGGGGCGCGCCCGATCGACTTAGTCGTGATGGTCTACGAAGGCGCGATCGCGACCCTTGGCAAGGCGGCTGCGCAGTTGCGTGCGGGCGATATCGCCGCCAAGAACGTCTCGATCACGCGCGCAATCCGCATCATCGACGAAGGTCTGCGCGCACCCCTTGACATGCGCGCCGGTGAAGTCGCGGCCAATCTTGCCGGCCTTTACGACTACATGACCCGTCGGTTGTTGCAGGGAAGCGCGCGCAACGATCCGGAAATGATAGACGAGGTCCGCAGCCTGCTCCAGGATCTGAAAAGCGCCTGGGACGAGATCGCCGGCGGCTAAACGATGGCATGACCGCTCCCATGCACTCTGATATTTCACTTCCTGGCGGTGCGCGCGCGCACGGTCAGCCCAACCAGCACCGCCGGCCCGCCGGGACACTGCCATGCGCCAAATGAAGACCATCGACCTGTACGTAGCGATCGCCGAAGCAAGCAACCGCATGGTTCACGCCGCGCGCGCCGGCGATTGGGACGCGCTGGTGGTCGCCGAGGAGGAGTGCGCACGCCGTGTCGCCACCCTGCGCGAGCATCAGGAGCGCGCCAGCCTCGTCGCCGACTCCCACGACCAGAAGAAGCGCATAGACATCCTGGGCGAGATCCTTGCCCACGACGCCGAGATCCGCGAACTCACACAGCCCTGGCTGGCGCGACTGGAACAATTGCTTGCCGGCGCGCGCAGCCAGCGTCGGCTGGTCGACACCTACCGCGCGGACTTCGGATAGCGGAATGCTCGCCACCGCGATCCCTTTTAACGCGCCGGCCGACCTGGCACTGCGGCGCATGATCGTGGTTGCCGATCTGGCGATCAATCCCCTGAGCGCACCGGCAGTGGCCGCTGCAGTGGCCGACAGCAGCGGGCGTGATGCGCAGACATCCTTGCTGGCCACCCGCCTCGCAGGCCGCACGGTACAGGCAACTGTGCTGCAGAAGCTGGCCGACGGCAGCGCGACGGTGGACATCGATGGCGCAACCGTCCATGTCGCCGCACAGCTACCGCAACCGGGCCGCACGGTCATCCTGCGCTTCGCTGCGACCACGCCGGAGACACAATCCAAGACCGCCATGGCTGCGCCGCCGCCAAGCGACGTCAACGTTGGCAAGCTGGCGCACGCCTTGTCGGATGTCTCGCGCTTGCCGCCTGGCCCGCTGGCGCTTGGCCGGATCGACGCCGATCCGGCCGAACCGCGCCAATTCGCAGCCGCGCTCGCCACCGCAGTGCGTGACAGCGGCATGTTCTACGAGGCGCATCTGGCCCGCTGGAGCCGTGGACAGTACCCGCTCGAACTGCTTCAGCGCGAGCCGCAGGCAGTGCTGATGCCCACCACCGCCGGCCCGGACGAGCGCCCCGAGGCGCGTGACCACGGCGGCCAGGCGCAGCCGACTGCGCTCGCGCCAGGCAGCGCGGAGCCTGGCATGCCGGCGGAGCGCGCCGGCCCCAGCCGGCACCTGCACGAAGCGCCACAGCCGCTACTGAGTGAGCCGCGACAGCAGGTATTGCACGAGGCGCTGCAGCCGGTGTTGCGCGAGCAGCTGCAGATCCTAGAGAGCCGCAGCCTTGCACTCATGCTCGAAGCATGGCCAGGCCAGACGGCACGCTTGGACATCACCGAAGAGGACGGCGCCGACGAGCGCGCGCCGACCGCCACGGACGCGCCGCGCTGGACCACCCGCCTGCGCCTGACGCACCCCACGCTGGGCCGGGTCGATGCCGACATGTCGCTGTGCGGACCTCGGCTTGACCTCACACTCCGAACCGACAGCGCGTCGCACGCACGCCTCGCAAGCGGTGCGGCCGCGCTTGCCAGTGCGCTGGCCAGGGCCGGCATAACGCTGGCGGCCTGCAAGGTCGCGGACCATGTCGCGTAGCGACGTTGCATCGGACTTGTCCCAGGCGGTGGCACTCACCTATCACGAAGGCCGCAGCGCGCCGCGCGTGGTCGCCAAAGGTGGAGGCCTGTTGGCGGCGGAAATCATCCGTCGGGCCCATGAAGCCGGTGTCCATGTCCACCAGTCGCGCGAATTGGTCGGCATGCTGATGCAAGTCGATCTCGACGCCGAGATCCCGCCGCTGCTCTACACCGCCATTGCGGAGATTCTGGCGTGGATCTACGGGCTCGAAAAACACACTATGGACATACCGTCATGAACCAGACCTTGAGCCCGAACACGCTCCCTCCCTCTCTCCCCCACGGCGGCGTTGACAGCGGCGGCGACGACGAGTTCCGCATACGCGGAAGGCATGAGATCACGGCCGTTCTGCGCGAGTTGATCGAACGGCGCTTGCTGGCAAACCTGCAGTTCCGCCCCGACAACGGCTTCATCATCACCAACCTTCTCGCGCTCGATGCGGACAGCGACCAGCTGATTTTCGACGCCGCGCAGGATGCCGACGCCAACCGCGCCATCGTCGCGGCCGGTCAACTCATATTCGTCGCCCACATCGACAATATCAAGACGGAGTTCGAAACCACCCGCGCGGAGGCGCTCACGTTCGAGCACCGCCCCGCGTTTCGGGCCTCGATGCCGGGTTCGATCCTGCGCCTGCAAAGACGCAACTACTTCCGCGTGCCGGCACCGCATTGCCTGCCCTTAGTCTGCGAGGTTCCGCTTGCCGGCGCCGAGCCCGTACGCTTTGATATCGGCGATCTTTCGGTAGGCGGCGTGGCCATGTTGGCAGGTCCGGACATGGATTCCTTCAAACCGGGCGCCGTCTTCCACAATTGTCGTATCGAGTTGCCGGAGCATGGTGTGATCACGACATCGATCGAACTGCGCAATCAGTTGCCGATGCAGGACAGCGACACGGACCCGCGCCGCCTGCGCTTCGGCTGCCGTTTTCTCAATCTGGCGGGAACGGTGCAGAGCCTGCTGCAACGCTATATCAACCACCTTGAACGGACCCGGCGCGGGGCGTCTTGAAGCGGGCGGAGGAGACTGACTTGAAACCGGCGGCGCAGGCTACATGGTTGGCCTGCTTCCGCGATCCGACAGCCGGAGCGCGTCAGACCTGCATGTTCATGATGTCGTGATACGCCGACATCAGACGGTTGCGTGCCTGTACGGTCGCCTGGAACGAAATGCTCGATTTCTGCAACGCGATCATGGTTTCTTCCAGACTCACACCGTTGTCGCCCAGCTGGAACCGGCGACCGAGTTCGGTGGCCTCACCCTGCGCCTGATTGACGCCGTCGAGCGCACGCTTTAGTGCGTCCCCGAAGCCACCGGCCGCACCGGTTGGCGCGGCTAAGCCGGCCGGCGCTGACCGGCCCACAGCCAGCAGTGGTTTGATTGAATCCACGGCAAACCACCTTTCAGGCGGAGCAAGAGGCGCTCCTACATGGCAATGCGAACATCCTAGCGCCGCCGCCATGCATGGCGGACCGGGAAATGCCGAACAAAACTGCGGCTCCTCCGCTGTTCGGGAATCTCGCGGATTCGCATAATCGTCCTTACCCGATGCCGTTCACGAAGCGCAAATTTCATGGCAGACAACGCAGTTGCAGTTCCCCGCGCCGTAGCCGGCGGCACCGACCTGGTGGCGGGCTGGCGCGCTCTCCCGGTGCGCAACAAGATCGCCGGCATGGTGGCGGCGGCAGCGTCGGTGGCGATCCTCAGCGCGGCCTGGCTCTGGAGCCAGGCGCCCGACTACAAGGTGCTGTTCTCCAACATTCCTGAAAAGGACGGCGGCGCCATCATCGCGGCGCTCAACCAGCAAAACATCCCTTACAAGGTGGACGGCAGCACTATCCAGGTGCCTGCGCCACTGCTGCATGAGACCCGCCTCAAGCTGGCGTCGGCCGGGCTTCCAAAAGGTGGGGTTGGCGGGATTGGCGGTTTCGATCTGGTCGACAATCAAAAATTCGGCGCCACCCAGTTCCAGGAGCAGATCACCTACCAGCGCGCGCTCGAGGGCGAACTGGTCAGGTCAATCCAGTCGATCGCTGCGGTGCAATCGGCACGCGTACATCTGGCGATTCCGAAATCGTCGATATTCATGCGCGAGCAGCAAAAGCCTACCGCCTCGGTCCTGTTGTCGATCTATCCCGGTAAGTCGCTTGATCGCGCCCAGATCGGCGGCATCATGCATTTGGTGTCGCAGTCGCTGCCGGACCTCCAATCGCGCAATGTCGCGGTGATAGACCAGAACGGCACACTGCTTTCGCCGCAAAGCGATGGCAGCGACCAGGGCCAACTCGACCCGACCCAGCTGTCCTATGTACGCCAGGTGGAACAGGCGACGGTCAAGCGCATCATGGAAATCCTCACGCCGCTCTATGGCGAGAACAATGTGCGCGCCCAGGTCACCGCCGATATCGATTTCAACCGCAGCGAGACAACGTCGGAGAACTTCAAGCCAAACCAGAGCAAGGACGAGCTGGTGATACGCAGCCAGCAGGTCAGCGAATCCAATGGTGGCGGCGCCGGCGCCGCCGGCGTGCCGGGCGCGCTGTCGAACCAGCCCCCAGGCAACGCCACCGCGCCAATCGCCGGGTCACCTACCAACCCAGCCACCGGCGCGGCCGGCGCGGGCGCGGCCGGCCAGAGCCGGCGCGACTCCGTCACCAACTACGAGACCGACAAGACGGTGCGCCACGTCAAGAGCTCTACCGGTTCAATCAAGCGCTTGTCGGCTGCTGTCGTGCTCAATCACCGCAAGGGCATTCCCGCCAAGCCCGGTGCAGCGCCCTCGTCGCAGCCGTTGCCGGCCGAAGAAATCACCCGCGTCGACGCGCTGGTGAAAGAGGCGATGGGATTCTCGAAAGATCGCGGCGATTCGATCAGCGTGTTAAACGCCCCGTTCACCCCGCGCGAAGTGGAATTGCTGCCCGAAGTCCCGCTATGGAAGCAACCGGAATCCCTCGCCATGGCCAAGGATCTCGGCAAGCAGCTTTTGATCGCGGCGATCGTCCTCTACATACTGCTGGGTGTGATTCGTCCGCTCTTGCGACAGATCCTTGCGCACCGGCCGCCTGAGCCGCCGACAGTCGAAGGCGACAGGAACGCCGCCGGCACAGAACTCGCCGACGCGTCGAAGCCGGGCTTGCCAAGCCCGCTCGAAAACGCACGCATGCTGGTCCACAAGGATCCGAAGGTCGTCGCCAACGTGGTGCGCAACTGGGTCAACGCCAATGGCTGACACCGGCATCGACGACAGCGCCATCCTGCTCTTGTCGCTGGGTGAGGAGGAAGCCGCTGAAGTGTTCCGCCATCTCTCTCCCAAGGAGGCGCAAAAGCTCGGCACCGCCATGGCCGGGCTGAAGAACGTCTCGCGCGAGAAGATCGACGCCGTCTTGAACAAGTTCACCACCGAGGCCGGTGAACAAACCAGTATCGGGCTCGAGTCCGATGCCTATATTCGCGACGTTCTCAAGCGCGCGCTTGGCGACGAAAAGGCCAAGTTGCTGCTCGACCGCATTCTGCAGGCCGATGAGACCGCTGGCATCGCAGGCCTGAAATGGATGGACGCGGCGACGGTGGCCGAGTTGATCATGAACGAGCACCCACAGATCATGGCCACGATCCTGGTACATCTGGAGCGCGACCAGGCCGCTGCGATCCTCAATCTGATACCCGACCGGGTGCGCGGCGACGTCATCATGCGCATCGCTACCTTGGACGGCATCCACCCGAACGCCCTGCGCGAACTCAACGAGACGATCGCCAAGTCGCTCTCCGGCGGCGAGCAAGTAACAAAAAGCACTCTCGGCGGCGTGCGCGCTGCCGCGGAAATCCTCAACTTTGTCGGCAGCGCTTCGGAGACCGTCATCCTCGACGCGGTACGCACCGTCGACGACTCAATCGCCCAGGGAATCATGGACGAGATGTTCATCTTCGAGAATCTGATGGATATCGACGATCGCGGCATACAGGCACTTCTCAAGGAAGTCCAGTCCGAGTCGCTGGTGCTGGCACTCAAGGGCGCGGCGCCGGATTTGCGCGACAAGATATTGAAGAACATGTCTTCGCGGGCGGCCGAGATGCTCCGGGAAGATCTCGAGTCGCGCGGACCGGTACGGCTTTCCGAGGTCGAGGCGGAACAGAAGGAAATCCTGAAAATCGTCAGACGCCTGTCCGACGAAGGTCAGATCGTGTTGGGAGGATCGGGTGGCGACGGCTTCGTTTAAACGCACATCGAATGACGACAAGGGCTTCCAGCGCTGGCAGTTTGCTACGCTTTCGACCGATCAGCCGCGCGCGCCCGACGAGCAAACGGTCGCCGATGCGTCCGAAGCCGAACTGGCAAACATCCGCGATGGCGCGCGCACCGAAGGCTATGCCACCGGCTTCGCCAGCGGCCGCGCGGATGCGGCTGACGCGGTCGCCGCCGAGGCGCGTCACTTGCGCACCCTCGCCGCAGCGCTCGATGCGGCGCGCATCGCACTGCAAGAGGAAACGGCGCAAGCCCTCCTGGAACTGGCGATCGACATCGCGCAGCACATTCTGCGGTGCGAGTTGACGCAAAATCCGGCCGCCCTCTTGCCCGCTGTGCGCGAGACCGTAGAGCTGTGCGGCAGCGGCGCCCATCCACAACTGTTTCTCAACCCCGGTGATCTGGAGTTCGTACGGCGGCACCTGGGCGACGACCTCACCGTGCACGACTGGCGACTCGCCGAGGACCCGCGCATCGAACCCGGCGGCTGCCGTGCGGTCAATGCCGAAGGCAGTGTCGATGCCACCCTGACGACGCGCTGGAAACGGGTCGCCGCGGCCCTCGGCGTCGCTGCACCTGTCAATGACATCGTCGCCGCCGGCCGTGGCTCCAAGGATGCGGTCTGATGCCGTCAGCGGGTTTGCGCACCATGCCCGCGCCGAATCCCTGGCCCGACTTTCTCGGGCAATGTCGGGGCCATCTCGCGGCGACCCCGATCATCCGCGCCGAGGGTCGCCTGACACGCGTAGCCGGCCTCGTCATGGAAGCGGTGGGCTTGCGCCTGCCCGTCGGCAGCACCTGCTTAGTCAGCCAGGACGGCGCCAGCCCGGTGGAGGCCGAAGTGGTGGGGTTCGCCGGCAACAAGCTGTTCCTCATGCCCACCACAGACGTTTTCGGCCTGATGCCCGGCGCGGTGGTCACGTCCGCCGACTCGCAGTTCGCGCGGCCGCTACCCGGACGCGCGATGCATCCATGGCGGCGTGCCGAAGACCGCACCAAGCATTTGCCGGTAGGTGACGGACTTCTTGGACGCGTTGTCGATGCGCAAGGGCGAGCGCTGGATTCGCTGGGTCCGATCGTGGTGCAGTCCAAGTCGCCACTTTCGAGTCGACCTCTCAATCCGATCGACCGGATTCCCATCAGCGAACCGCTCGATACGGGAGTGCGCGCCATCAATGCGCTCTTGACCGTCGGGCGCGGCCAGCGCATGGGCCTGTTCGCCGGCTCCGGCGTCGGCAAGAGCGTGCTGCTCGGCATGATGGCGCGCTACACCAATGCCGACGTGACAGTGGTCGCACTCATCGGCGAACGCGGCCGCGAGGTCAAGGAATTCATCGAGGAGTCGCTCGGCGCCGAGGGTCTGCGGCGGGCGGTCGTGATCGCGGCGCCGGCGGACGTGCCGCCATTGCTGCGCATGCAGGGCGCCGCTTACGCCACCACCGTGGCCGAGCATTTCCGCAATCGCGGAAAACACGTTCTCCTGATCATGGATTCACTCACCCGTTATGCAATGGCACAGCGCGAAATCGCTCTGGCGATCGGCGAACCGCCGGCGACCAAGGGCTATCCGCCGTCGGTTTTCGCAAAGTTGCCGCAGTTGGTCGAGCGTGCCGGGAATGGATCGACCCGGGGCGTCGAGGGAGCGTCACGCGGCGCCGACTTTTTGGATGGCGCGGGCCTGCACCAGGCGGGCTCGATCACCGCCTTCTATACCGTCCTGACCGAAGGGGACGACCAGCAGGATCCGATCTCCGATGCGGCGCGCGCCATCCTTGATGGCCACATCGTTCTCTCGCGCAGCTTAGCCGATGCCGGCCACTACCCTGCAATCGATATCGAACAGTCGATCAGCCGGGTCATGCACTCGGTCTGCCGGCCCGAGGACGTCCGACACGCCAAGCAGTTCAAGACCCTGGTGTCGCGCTACCAGCGCAATCGCGACCTGATCAATGTGGGCGCCTACGCCGCCGGCAGCGATCCGGTGCTCGATCAGGCGATTGCGCTATGGCCGCGCCTGGAAGCCTTCCTGCAGCAGGACATGCACGCCCATGCTGCCTATGAAGAAAGCGTCCGGCAGCTTGGCCAACTGCTCGAAAAAGACCTCTGAATTCCATTCAACTGCCGTCCGGAGAATCCTCCATGCTCAAATCCTTTGCCACCCTGATCCAGGTCGCCCAGAACAAAACCGATTCGGCTGCGATCAAGGTTGGCCAACTCACCGCGCGACTGTCCGAATCCGGCCAAAAGCGCGATGTGCTGACCAACTATCGCGACGAGTATCGCGCCCGGCTCGACTCCGCCGTCATGCGCGGCGCACCTGTGGATGAGGTGCGCAATTTCCGCGCCTTCCTCGACAAACTCGATGAGGCCATACGCCAGCAGGAAAACGAAGTCACGTTCTGGACAACTCAGATCGACTGCGCGCGCGACCGGTGGCAAAGCGAGCAGCGCTCGCTGACATCGTTCAACACCATCGCCGCAAGACGCGCCTCCACGGCACAGGTCGCCGCCGCCCGGCGCGACCAGAAGCAGCAGGACGAATTCGCTTCTCGCTCCATCGGTAGCCGTTTCGCATTCGGCGAATAGACCGCGCCAAGCCCGAACGCAACGTCCGCGCACGACACAACCCAAACCCTGAAGAAAACCGAATGAATCCAGCCGCAATGGTCACACCAGTCCCCGTCCCGCGGTCAACTGAAAGAGCCGCAGGGCCTGAGGGCGCACGAAGCCAGGCCCCCTCGAACGAAGCGATTTTCGCCGATCTCTTGCGCCGCAAGCAGGCAGGTGCCGCCGAGAGCGGCACCGAAAAATCCGACGCCACTGCTGTTGCAAAGACCGACGATGTCCCAAGCGATGGAGGGACTGGCGCGCCGCCACCGGCGACGCCGGCGCCGCCGGCCTCCAGCGAAATATCGATTGCCGGTCTGGTGATCGATCCAGCGCGGGCATCGAGCTTCAGCCCGCCGCGTGCGGATCTGCGCTCCGGTCTGGATAACGCCCCGCGCTCCGGTGTAAGTACCGACCCGCGCTCCGACCAGGGCGAATACGCGCTGCGGCCTGCCGCAACCTCCGTTGCACGCAGTGCAGGCGATACAGCCATCCGCGCCGCCCCGGCGGCCGTGAACCCGTCAGCCGTCGATGAACCGGCAACGGCCATGACCGCGTTGCCAGGCGGCGCCAAAATGACGGCAGCGGCAAGCGCTTTTGCCGCTGGAGCACGAGCTGATGCCCGGCACGCCACGCCTTCCGCCGGCAACATGCCTGAAGCTTCGGGCGCCGGCGTGGTCGAGCGCGGGCAGAATGCTGCCGAGACTGCCAAAGTCGGCGAACCGTCGCCACGTGCCGGCGCCACCAGAGCGGAAGCGATCGCGCCGGACGCACCGCCATGGCCGTCCCTCGCCTTGACGGTCGACAGCCACTCCGCGCGCGCTGCCGCTTCCACGTTGCTGACCATCGAAGCGCCGGTCGGTTCACCACGTTTCGCCGACGAAACCGCGCAGAAGGTTACCTGGATGGTCAAGAACGGCTTGGCCGAAGCCGAGATCCGCGTCAGACCGGCGGATCTTGGACCGATTTCGGTGCGCATTGAAATGAACCAGAACGAGGCACTCATCAGTTTCGCGGTGACACAGCCTGAATCGCGCGCCGCAGTTCAGGACGCACTCCATCGGCTCACCGAAATGCTCGCCGAACAAGGTGTTTCGTTAGGTGAAGCCAGCGTCGGCGGCCGCGACTTTACCCAGCAGCCGCGCGACGGCAGCGGTAGCGGACGAAGCCGCTTGACATTCAGTCCCGGCACACAGCGATTGTCCGACGTCGTGCCGGCGACGCGCCTGCGCGACGCGCAGGCCCGCGGAATGGTGGATACCTTCGCTTGACCCGCCCGCAATGCCGCACGACCTGAACCGGAGTGCGGCGAGCGACCACACCTGAAACAAACCCGCTTTCCCGCCGTTGCTCGGTACTTGCGCGCATCGATGCGAGCGCAACAATTGTTTCGTCACCAGTAGCCATCCAAGCAGATATCGGCCTCCGCGTTCGATCGCGATCTGCGGCAGTCCCGATCCACATTTCCTCAGGAGAGCACGATGTCCAGCGCAGCCGTCGCAGCCGCCGCCCCGGCGCCGAAGAACAGCAAGAAGCTCTTGATCGTCATTCTGGCCGCGCTGCTGGTTCTGGGCGGTGGCGGGGCTGCGGCCTTCTTCATGCTCAAGCAGAAGTCCGGCGCCAGCCACGCCGACGGGAAAAAGTCCGCCGAGCGCAAGAGTCCTTCCGTCTTCGCCGCCCTTGACCCCTTCACCGTGAACCTGGCCGACCCATCGCGCGATCACTACCTGCAAATCGGTCTCACCTACGAGCTCCACGCAGCCGATGTGGAGAACGACCTGAAGACGCAAATGCCGCTCCTGCGTAGCCGCGTGCTGTTGCTGCTCACCAGCAAGAGTTCAGAGGAACTGGCCTCACCCGACGGCAAGAGCAAACTGGCAGGTGACCTGGTCATGCTGGCCCGTGCGGCACTTGGGACTTCGCGCGCCGCCGGTGCGCAAAACGACGAACGCGGCGTCGTCGACGTCCATTTCTCCTCTTTCATCATCCAGTAATCGACCCGACCCCGCTGCCCATGTCCACCGAAGTGCTATCGCAGGACGAAGTCGACGCGCTGCTCAAAGGCGTCAACGGCGAAGAAGAGCCGGAAGCCGCGCCCGAGCCGACCGGCGGCGTGCGCCCTTACAACCTGGGGTCCCAAGAACGCATCGTCCGCGGTCGCATGCCGACCCTGGAAATCATCAACGAACGCTTCGCCCGTCTTCTGCGCGTAGGCATGTTCAACTTCATGCGCAAGACCCCGGAGATTTCGCTCGGGCCGGTGAAGGTGGCCATGTACGGCGAATTCATCCGCAATCTGATGGCGCCCACCAACTTAAACCTTGTGCAGGCCAAGCCCCTGCGCGGCAACGCCCTGATGATCATCGATCCGGCCCTGATCTTCACCGTGATCGACAACATGTTCGGCGGCGACAGCCGCTTCCACACCCGCGTCGAAGGGCGTGAATTCACGCCCACCGAACAGCGCATCATTCTGCGCATGCTCGGCGTGGTGCTGGAAAACTACAATAAATCCTGGCAGCCGGTCTATCCGATGGCGTTCGAGTACCTGCGCTCGGAGATGCATACCCAGTTCGCCACCATCGCGCCGCCTGCCGAAGTGGTGGTCACCACCACTTTCTCGGTCGAACTGGGCTCAGCCGGTGGCGAAATCCATATCGTTATCCCGTATTCCACCCTGGAACCGATTCGCGACCTGCTCACCAAAGGCACGCAGGCAGTCAGCGCCGAGCCGGACGACCGCTGGACCAACTTGCTTACGCGCCAGGTCAAGGACGCCGAAGTCTGCCTCACCGCGCACCTCGCGCGAACCGAAGCGACGCTCGCGCAGGTGCTGGGCATGCGAGCCGGCGACGTAATACCGCTGGAGATCCGCCCTACGCTCGTAGCCGATGTCGAGGGTGTGCCGATTCTTGAATGCCGCTACGGCGTTCTCAACGGCAAATACGCACTCAAGGTTGAAAAGCTCCTCTCCATCTCGCAAAAAGAAGGCCCTTCGGGAGATTGATCATGTCAGAAGAAAACACCAGCGCCGCCGTTGAAGACGACTGGGCTGCCGCGATGGCTGAGCAGGCCGCTGCGGAAACCCCTGCCGAAGGGTCCTCGCTGGCCGCCGGACCGGCTGCCCGCCCGGCCACCGACATGTTCCAGGAATTCGCCCCTGGCGGCGGCAGCGGGCAGGCCAACGACATCGAAATGATCCTCGACATCCCGGTGCAGCTGACCGTGGAACTCGGGCGCACCAGGATACCGATCAAGCACATCCTGCAGCTCGCCCAAGGCTCCGTAGTGGAACTCGACGGCCTGGCTGGTGAACCCATGGATGTCCTGATCAACGGCTTTCTCATCGCCCAGGGTGAGGTGGTGGTGGTGAACGAAAAGTTCGGCATCCGCCTGACCGACATCATCACCCCCTCCGAGCGCATCCGGAAACTGAATCGATGAGCCAATCGATCGTTGCCAAAAACATGGCAGCCTCGTTAGAGACATGTTTTTGACGTTAATCATGAAATTCCCGCTGGTCCGCGCGCTACCCTGCCGCCTGCCGCTCCTCGTCGGATCGCTTGCGACGCCCGCCTGGTGCGCCGAGCAGGCCGCCGGCGCCGCCGGCATGCTGCAGATGCTGCCCGGCCTGGGTGCCGTTCTCGCGCTCATCCTGGCGTTGGCTTGGCTGGCCCGACGCATGGGCGTGGCAAGACCGGGCGCCGGCAGCCATCTGAAGTTGATTGGCGAGCGCGCGGTCGGCGCACGCGAACGCGTGGTCATCGTTGAGGTAGCCGGACAGTGGCTGGTGTTGGGCGTCGCGCCGGGCCAGGTGCGCACCCTCGCCAGCATGGCGCGTCCCGAGGTCGCTGACAGCGCGCCGGTCCAGCCCGCGGTCGCCTCGGGCTTCGCCGCCCTGCTCGAACGTGCGCGCGGCAAGCCATGAAAACCTTTCACTCACCTACTTGCCGCGCCTGGCACGGACCGGCGCTCTTGTTGCTGTGTCTCGTAGCGCCCGCCGCGCTGGCACAGTCTGCCGCCTTGCCGGGTGTGACCTCCGCACCCGGGCCGGGCGGGTCGACCACCTGGTCCCTGCCGATCCAGACCCTGCTCGCCCTCACGTCCCTCGCCTTCCTGCCGGCCGTGCTGCTGATGATGACAGGCTTCACCCGCATCGTCATCGTCATGTCGCTCCTGCGCCATGCCCTGGGCACCCAGACGGCGCCGCCCAACCAGGTGATCATCGGGCTGTCCCTGTTCCTCACCATGTTCGTCATGAGCCCGACCTTGGACCGGGTCTATACCGAAGCCTACCTGCCCTACAGCAACAACCAGATCGGGTTCTCCGATGCCCTCAAACGCGCCGAGTCGCCGGTCAAGTCCTTCATGCTCAAGCAGGCGCGCGAGCCGGACCTCGAGCTGTTCGCGAAGCTTGCCAAGCGGCCGGTGACGGAAAAGCCGGCCGACCTGCCATTCACGGTCGTGGTGCCCGCTTTCGTCACCAGCGAGCTGAAGACGGCGTTCCAGATCGGCTTCATGATCTTCATTCCGTTTCTGGTGATCGACATGGTCGTGGCCTCCGTGCTGATGTCGATGGGCATGATGATGCTCTCGCCGGTGATGATCTCCCTGCCTTTCAAGCTGATCCTGTTCGTGCTGGTGGATGGATGGAACCTGTTGATCGGTTCGCTCATCGCCAGCTTCCATTCCTGAGGCGGCGCCCGAACCATGTGCACACCATGTTCACCAGCCAGACCGTAATGACCCTGGGCGCGGAAGCGCTCTGGCTGACCCTCCTGATCTCGACGCCGTTGTTGCTGGCGGCGCTGGTCACCGGCCTGATCGTCGGGGTGTTCCAGGCCGCCACCCAGATCAACGAGGCGACTCTGTCGTTCATTCCCAAGCTGTTCGCCATGTTCGGCGTGATGGTGCTGGCCGGCCCCTGGATGCTGGCCACGATGGTCGATTTCATGCGCCGGCTGATCACGCAGATCCCGACTTTGATCGGTTGACGCGCGCAGCGAGCGTGCCGCAGCGATGTTGAGCCTGACCACCGATGAGCTGTTCGGCTGGGCCGCGGCTTTCCTGTGGCCGTTCATCCGCATCCTGGCCCTGATCGGCAGCAGCCCGGTCTTGAGCCACCGCGCGATCCCGCCGCAGGTCAAGATCGGGCTGGCGATGGCCATCGCCATCATCGTCGCGCCGACCCTGCCCGCGCCACCGGCCTCGGCGCTCACCTCGTGGAACGGCTTCGGCCTGTTGGCACAGCAGGTCGGCATCGGCGTGGCCATGGGCTTCATGCTGCGCTTGGTTTTCGCCGCCGTCGAACTGGCCGGCGACCTGATCGGCCTGTCGATGGGCCTGTCCTTCGCTACCTTCGTCGACCCGCAAAATTCCGACCAGACCCCGTTAGTCGGCAGCTTTCTCGGCATCGTCGCCAGCCTGCTGTTCCTGGCGCTGGACGGCCACCTGATCGTGATCAGCGGCATTGTCGAAAGCTTTCGCGCCTTTCCGGTCGGCAGCATGCCTGCGAGCGGCGCCGGCCACCTGCGCGATTTCGCCCTCATGGGGGGATCGATCTTCAGCATCGGCGTGCACCTGGCACTGCCGGTGGTGGCCGCGCTCCTGGTGGTCAACCTCGCCATCGGCGTGATGACGCGCGCGGCGCCGCAATTGAACCTGATGTCCTTCGGTTTCCCGGTCGGACTTCTGGCCGGCATCTGGATGCTGTGGGTCGCCATGCCCTGGATGGTCGCTGCGATCAGCGCGCAAATCGAGAAGAGCCTGGTGTTCCTGTTGCGTTAGGCGCTCAGGGCGTCGCGGCGAACAAGCCCTTTGGATCGATCGGGAAGGTGCGGAATAGGCACGTTGTGTCGCGACAACGCCCGCTCGACGCGGGCGTTGCAGGGGCTGGACCCGGCCTACCTGCCCGCAACCGGCGCCGCCTTCACGGTCGCACCGGTCCGCCCCGCGCCACGCGCATGATGCTTGCCCGTATGCGCTTTTTTCACGGCACGTGTCTTGCCGCCGGCATGCGGCTTTTTCACCATTGGAGCGCCAGTCGACGCAGACTTCGGCGGCGTCACCTTGCCGGCACGATAGTTCTTGAGCGCCGACTCCATGCGCGCCTCGCGCGTGTTC
>JAYVST010000051.1:0-6505 GCA_043775255.1 Burkholderiales bacterium | reverse complement strand
CCGATGGTAATCAGGATGCCGGGGATCACCCCGGCCATGAACATGCCGCCCACCGACACAGAAGGCCCGGCCATGAAGGCATAGACGATCATCGCCCCTGACGGCGGGATGATCGGCCCGAGGTTGCCGGCCGCGGCGACGATGGCCGAGGCAAATGGCTTGTCGTAGGCCTTGGTGAGGGAAGGCCCGAGGATGGTCGAGAGCGCGCTGGCGTCCGACACCGCCGCGCCCGACACGGTGGCCAGTCCCGCGCCGGACAGCATGGTCACATGCGCCAGGCCGCCGCGCACCCGGCCCACCACCGCATTGGCCAGTTCGATCAGGCGCTCGACGATGCCGGCCTTGACCATCAGTTCGCCCGCCAGGATGAAGAACGGGATCGACATCAGCGGAAAGGAATTGACCGCCGCCATCATGCGCAGCGGGATGATGGCGAAGCCATCGTCGGAGAATGCCAGCGCCACCAGCGCGGCGAAGCCAAGCGAGAAAGCGATCGGCATGCCGATCATGCCCAGCAACAGAAAACCGAGAAAGATGCCCAGACTCATGGTGTGCTCCTATTCCGCAGCGAGGTCGGCGCGCTCCGGCGCACCGACCGCCGCAATGCGGAGAAGGTGCAGCGCGCTGTGCGCCGCGCCGAACGCCACCGGGACCATGAAAGCGGCGGTGGTGAGATTGAGCGTGGGCAGCATCTCGCTCCATTGCTCGGCCGCGACCCGCACGGCATACCAGGCGATGAGCAGCATCATGCCGGCCGACAGCAGGGAAACGAAACGGGCCAGCGCGTCCTTGGGGCCGCTCGGCAGGTGCGCCACCAGTAGTTCGATGCTGATGTGCGCGTTGTGGCGGATGCCGATCGGCACCGCCAGGAACACCGACGTGACGAACAGGAGGCGGCCGATGTCGTCGGCCCAATCGAGCGAGGAGTTGAAGCCATAGCGCAGAAAAACCTGCACCGACACCACCACCACCATCAAGGCCATCGCCGCCATGATGGCCCAGCACACCAGCCGGTCAAGACCGTCGAGCAGTTTTCCGAACATTGTGTCCCCCCGGGCAGGCCGGTGTGTCTGCTGCGCTTACTTCAACTTCGCCACTTCGGCCAGCACGCTGTCGACTAACGGGGCGCCGGCGCGCTTCTTCACTTCGTCGACCACGCCGGCGGAAGCCTTGCGCATCGCTTCGCGCACCGCCGGGGTGATCTCGGTGAACTCCATCTTCTTCTTCAGCTCGTCGAGCGCCTCGGCGTCCTGCTTGGCCGCTGCCGCGCGCTGGCTCGCCACGGCGGTGTTCATCGCGTCCTTGATCGCCTTCTGATATTCCGGTTTCAAGGCCTCGAAGGATTTCTTGTTCGCCATCACCAGGATGAAGTCGAAGAAATGCCCGCTGTTGGAGAGGTACTTCTGCACCTCGTTGTAACGCCCGGCGCGGATGATGGGGAAAGGGTTCTCCTGGCCGTCGAGCACCTTCTGCTCCATTGCCGAATACAGCTCCTTCACGTCCATGGCGACGGCGTTGGCGCCGAGCGCGCGGAAGGTCGCGAGGTGGGTTTCGTTCGGCTGCAGGCGGATCTTCAGGCCCTTCAAGTCATCTAAGGTCTTGATCGCTCGCTTGCTGTTGGTGATGTTGCGCGAACCGAGTTCCATCCAGCCCAGCACCAGGAAGTTCTTGTCGGCCATTTTCTGGTCGAGCAGCTTGCCGACGTTGCCGTCCAGCACCTTGAAAGCGGCTTCGCGGCCGGGGAACAGGAAAGGCAGGCTCACCGCTTCGAGTTCGGTCACGATGCGCGACATGTAGGCCGCCCCGGTCCAGGTCATCAGGAGCGAGCCGGCGCGCACGGCATCGACGTTCTCTTTCGCGCCGCCCAGCTGCATGGCAGGGAACAGATCGACGTTGAGCGCGTTCTTGGTCAGCTTGGCCAGCTCGGGTTTGAACACCTGTTCCATTGCGACCGAAGAGGAGTGTGCGATTTCGAAGTTGCCGGCCAGGCGGACTTTGTCCTGCGCGGCGGCGCCAAGTGGCGCCAAGGCCAATACCGCGACTATCGCGGCGGTCAGGTTCTTCAGGAGAGCGGGCATGGCGAGATCCTTTGCGGTTGGGAAGAGTGTGGATGGTGCGGTTGATGGGCTGGCGTCTGGGGGTGTCGCGCTACTTGGCGAACGCCAGTTGCGGCAACCACAACGCCATCTGCGGGAAATGGATGAGAAGCCCGGTCATCACGATCATCGAGATGAAGAACGGAATGGTCCCCTGGAACACCTCGTTGATGGTGCCTTCGCCTCGCACTCCCTGGATCACGTAGAGCGTCATGCCCACCGGCGGGCTGATGAGCGAGATCTCGCACATCAGCACGATGAACACGCCGAAGAACACCGGGTCGATGCCGGCGGCGGTGACGAACGGGAACACGATCGGGATGGTGCCCACCAGCATGGGCAGGGTTTCGAAGAACACGCCCAGGAGAAGGTAGAACACGGCAAGTGCCCACAACAGCTGGACCGGCGAGGCGTCCAGCGACTTCACCAGTCCGGCCAGGATCTGCGTCACACCGAGCAGGCCCAAGACAAAGTTCAGGAAGAACGCCATCGCGAGGATCAGGATGCTCATCGCGGTGAGCCGCATGGTGGCGTGGAACGAGTCGTGCAGCATCTTCACCGACAGCTTGCCGTAGAGCGCCGCCACCACCAGAGAGGACACCACGCCCAGCGCGGCGCTTTCGGTCACCGTGGCCCAGCCGGTGTAGATACTGCCCATCACCACCAGGAACACCGACAGCGGCGCCAGCAGGTGCTTGAGCCGCGCCAGCTTCTCGGCCATCGGCGCATCGGGCTCGCGGATGTTGGCGCCGGTGAGCTCCGGCTTCCACCAACTGATGAGGATGATGGTCAGCATGAAGATCGCCGTCATGATGAGCCCGGGGATCACGCCCGCCGCATAGAGCTGCCCGGCCGAAGTGCTGGTCATCGCGCCGTAGACCAGGAAGGCGATGCCCGGCGGGATCAGGTTGCCGAGCGAAGCGCCGGCGGCGATCGATCCCAGCACCATGCGCTGGTCGTAGTTGCGGCTTTTGAAAGTCGGCAGCGCGATCGTCGAGATGGTCGCCGCCGTGGCCACCGAGGAGCCGGACACCGCCGAGAACAAGGCCGAGGCGCCGATGTTGGTGTGCAGCAGTCCGCCCGGCAGATAATTGAGCCAGTCGGCCAGGGACTTGTACATCTTGTCGGTGGCGCCACCGCGCACCAGCACCTCGCCTAGCAGGATGTAGAGCGGGATCGACAGCAGCACGTAGTCCTCGGTCGCGCCCCACAACTGGTTGCCGAAGGCGAACACGGCGGATTTGCCAAGGTAGATCGAAGCACCCGCCAGCGCCACTGCGAACATCACCGTGGCCACATGCAGACCCAGGAACATGAGTACCAGCATGAGGCCGAAGCCGATGCCGATTTCGGTGGCGCCGATCATGCCGATGCTCCGGTATGTGCGCCCTTGACATCTTTCAGGACATCGCCGGCCTCGCTTTCGATTTCTTCCGCGAGGGTCTGCGGGCCGTAGATGCGATTTACCTCCGCCACCTTGCCGCGCGCGAGTAGCCAAAGGGAATGCAGCGCGAGATAAAGGGCTATGACGGCGAACAGGATCAGGCCCAGGTACCACAGCGACTGTGGAATCCACAGCGGTGTCTGCAACGGCGTGGTGGCCGTGCTCTGGAACTCGATGGTTTCCGACAGCACATTCCAGCCGCGGTACAGCGCGAACAGCACCATCGCCGCCAGCGTCACCATCGCCGCCGAATTGAGGACAGCGCGGGTTTTCTCGGGAAAGCGCGAGACCAGGAAATCGATCCGGGTGTGGCCGCGCGAGATCAGCGTGTAGGAAAAGCCGATCGCGCTGACGATCGCCAGCGTGTAGCCACCGATCTCGTCGACGCCCTGCAGGCTGTACTGGAACAGCTTGCGCGCCACCATCTCGAAGCAGCTAGCGCAGGAGAACAGCACCAGCCACCAGCCGCACAGAATCACCAGGAAGGAGGTGCTCACTTCGAGAAACCGTGAAAACCCGTTCTTCGGCATGACAACCTCACTCGATCTTGTAGCCGCGCGCCTTGCCTACGGTGGCGTTCCAGATCTCTGAACACTTCGGATCGACCTTGTTGCAGGTGTTCTTCCACAACGGCAGCACCACCTTGGACACCGCGTCCTTGACGCGCTTCTCGTCGACAGGCGAGACCTGCACCAGGTTCATGCTGAACTTGGTGTTCTCCTTGCAGGGGTCGCGGCCGACATTGCAGTTGGCGGCGTCGTTGTTGGCGCGGTCGGCCAGGCCCCACAGCTCGTCTTCCATCTTGCGGAACTGTGAGGCGATGTTCTTCTGCTGCTCGGGGTTGAACTTTTTCCAGTAATCGAGGTTTATGAAGTGGCCTTGCACCGAGCCCGATACCGACAGCGGCAGGAAATGCGTGGTCACCTCCGGCCACTTGCCGGAATTGCCCGAGGTGGGCGAGGTCACGCCGCAGTTGGCGACGCCGCGCTGCAATGCCGGGTACACCTCGGAAAATTGCAGGGTCACCGGGGTGGCGCCGAGATTCTGGATCAGCGCCGCCATCGAAGGCGTGAAGCTGCGCACCTTCAGGCCCTTCAGGTCGTCCAGCGTCTTGATCGCCTGATTGCAGTAGAACACCTGGGGGCCGAATGGCCACAAGGTCATCACCTTGGAATTGAAGCGCTGCTGCAGGCGTTTGTCGAACACCTCGCGATAGGCCTCGACGGCCTTTTTCAAGTCGGCCATGTTGGTCGAGACGCCGATCAGGTCCACGCCCTCGAAGAACGGATCGTCGCGTGAGGCCATGCCGATCTGCACCGACATCACGTCGAAGGTGCCCGAGCGAAGCAGGCGCAGCGCGTCGGCCGCCTGCACGCTCACCGCGTCCATCGGGTTGTAGTTGACGTCGAAAGCGATGCCGGAAAGTTTGGGCAGCGCGGTGAAGAAACTGCGCTCGACGCCGACGTGCTTGCCGTTGGCCGAGAAATTGCCGGCCACACGCATGTTTTGCGCCTGGGCCGGCGCGGCGCACAGGATCGCGGTCAACGCCAGGGCGGCGCCAACAAGGGCCAGCGGCGAGGGGACGGATTGGTTCATTGCAATGGCTCCGGAAGTAGGTTGGATGTCACAAGCGAGTATCACAGGACGCGGTCTTAAGCGTGGCGCGGGTAGGGCCCGGGCTGCATGCGCGACGCCGCTCAACCGGGCAATACCGAGGACGATTGCGTCCACGGCGTGATCTGGAACGGCAGGTGGTGCGGCTGTTTGGCGTCGTAGATGTCGAATTCCATCGACAGGCGCGTATGGTAGCCCCCCGGCAGCTTTGCGCCGGCTTGCTTGTAGTAATCGCCCACATGCACATCGATGCGGTAGCGCCCGGTCTTCATGTCTGCCGGCTGCAGCAGCGGGCCTTCCGGTGGACGGCCGTCCACATTGGTGACCACCGACTTGATCAGCGCCGGGGTGTTGCCGTCGTAGGCGTAGAAGTCAAGCTTCAAGCCCTTGGCCGGCGTGCCGAAATAGAGGTCGAGGATGTGGGCGGTGACGCGGCCGCCGGCCGGGGCCTGGGCGGCGGCTTCTTTCGAAGCGAGCAAGGCGCTGCCGGCGGCAATGCCGGCGGCTAAGAATTCGCGGCGCGGGTTTTGGTGGTCTTCCATGATGGGCTCCTGAGGGTGTGAGGTTCGCTTGCGAGGTGACGGTGTTCAGCTGCCGCGATAGGTCATGTAGCCCCAGGGCGAGAAGTAGAGCGGCACGTGGTAGCGCTGTTTGGCATCCCAGATTGCCACCCGCAGCGGCACCACGTCGAGGAACTCGGGGTTGGACTGCGGCACGCCGATGGTCTTGTAGTACTCGGAGACGTGGAATACCAGTTCGTAGCGCGCCACCTTGAGCGCCTCGCCTTCGAGCAGGTTGGCGGTGACGCGGCCCTCTTCGTTGGCGCGCACGCTCTTCAGGAGCTTGCGGCCTTCACCCTCGATCTGGTAGAGGTCGATGCGGATGCCGGCGGCCTGCTTGCCGGTGTAGGTGTCGAGCGCGTGGGTGGAAAGCTTGGGCGGGGGCGCCGGCTGCGCCTGGGCGTTGCCGGCCGCCGTGGCGAGAAGGGCGCCGGCGGCGAGGGTGCCGGCGGCCAGGAGTTCCCTGCGATCGAAGTTGACCAACGCCTTGCGCTCCGTGTCGATCGACTGCATGCGATTCTCCCGATGGATTGAAAGTGAGGAACGCGCCTCACAGCGCCTTGGTTCTTGCTTCAAGCGACCGCCCGGCCTCGGTGCCGATGAAATGGTCGGCGATGGCGCCCGCAGTGGTGACCCAAACGTCGGGCAGTGCCGTCGAGATCGCCGCCAGTGCGCGGCGGAAATGCTTTAGACGAAACGGCTGCCCGGCGCAATGCGCGTGCAGTGAAACGCCCATCACCAGGGGCTGGTCGCCGGCCTGGCGGCGCATTTCGCCGAAGTTGTCGACGATC
>JAYVST010000050.1:0-1812 GCA_043775255.1 Burkholderiales bacterium | reverse complement strand
GACGTCGAGAAAGCCGTCGTAGGTTTGTTGCGAGAGCGTGATCGAAAGATCGATCGCGGTGCCTTTTTTGAGAATGCCGTCTTGCGGCATGTGCATCTTGGTGGCGCGATAGGTGTAGATGCCGTTGCGCGGATTGCGCGCAAAGTCGATCCAGCGGAATTTCTGGAACGGCGCCTCGCGCGAATCGTAGATCCGCGCGCCGGTTACGGCCTCGCCCAGTGGGCGCTCGTAGGAAAAAGCCAGACGGTTCATGAGCGGCGTGAAGTCGGCCTCGCCCGGACCCTTGCGCTCGATCGCGAAGCCGACGAAATCGTCCTCGGGCACGGCGACGTCGAACGCGACCAGACACATGCGCTCGCCACGCCAGAGTTTCACGCGGAAACCTTTTTTTGTTTTGATGCTGATGAAGTCGTCCATTGATTCCTCACTCTGTAGCTGGTGTCGAATGGCCGCTGCGCCAGGTAGCGAGCCGGATTGCGCGTTGCGAGCATCGATCGGATCGCTTGCGGCGAAGCGTTGTCAAGAAAGAAATGAGGCCGTCCTCGCCGGAGTTTGGTGAGCGTCGCGAGAATACGCCGTGCGCTGCGACCTGTGACGATACCGGCAGCGGTTTACCTGTACAACGTTGGCGACCGAAGGCTGCCGCAAAAGTTCGCGGCCGACGCTCCGATCGAGAACCATTTACGCTGCGTCGGCAGCGAGCCTGGCGGTCGGGCCCGGCGCGGCGTACTGCCCGATCACCGCGCCTGCATCGAGTTCCGCGATGCGCGCAGCGGCGAACCCGTAATCCGCCAAAATCGTGTGGGTATGCTCTCCAAGCAAGGGCGGTGGCAGGCGCACCGTGTGCGCGCCGACGGACTCCAGGCGCAGCGGATTGCCCACTTGCCGTATGTCCCCCAGGGTCGGATGGGTGACCGTTTCTACCAGGCCGTTGGCCAGTACTTGCGGATTGGAAAGCGCCTCACCCACGTTGAGGATCGGTCCTGAGGGAATCCCCGCGTCGATCAACAACGTGGTCCACTCCACGCGCGTCCTTGCCGCGAAGGCGGCGTCGAGCAGGCGGTTCAGCTCGTCGCGGTTGCGAACCCGCGCATCGTTGTCGACGAAGCGCGGGTCGCGCGCGAATTGCGGTCGATCGATCAGCCTGCACAAATGGTCCCACATCTTCTGGCTTGCCACGGCCACGTTGAAGACACCATCCTTCGCCTGGAACGCGCCGTAAGGGCAGATCACGGGGTGGTCGTTGCCGACCGGCACCGGTATTTCGCCCAGACTCAGAAAACGTTGCCCCTGCACGCACAGGAGCCCGACGAGTCCGCCGAGCAGCGATGTCTCGACGATCTGGCCGACACCGGTCTGGTGGCGTGCATTGAGTGCCGCCTGCACGCCGATGGCGCCCCACATGCCGCCCACCAGGTCGCCCAGCGGCAGGCCGACTCGGGTGAACGAGGCGGCGTCGCGGCCGGTAATGCTCATGATCCCCGACATGCCCTGCGCCACCTGGTCGACGCCGGGCCAATCCGCATACGGTCCCTGACTGCCCATGGCGGTGATGCGCGCGCAGATCAGCTTCGGATTGGCGGCGCGCAATTGAGCGAAGCTCAAGCCCATCTGGTCGAGCGATCCGGGCTTGAAGTTCTCCACCAGCACGTCTGCCTGCAGCGCCATTTCGCGAATGATCTCGATGCCGCGCGGGTCGCGGAAATCGAGCGCGAGGCTGCGCTTGTTGCGTCCCACACTCAGGTAGAAGACGCTGATGCCGCGATCGAACGGGCCCCACAGGCGAATCAGGTCGCCGTCGCCGATCGGCTC
>JAYVST010000049.1:0-4664 GCA_043775255.1 Burkholderiales bacterium | reverse complement strand
CAATCGTGAATTTCGTGCCCAAGGTTCCTGGTCGCCCCTGAAAACCCGCTCCAGAATTCCCGTTGTCTGTGCCAGTGGCCGCCTGGGCGGCGGCAGTTTGCCGCTCAGGTGGCCACTGGCACGAGCGGCCCCCGACGAGCGGGTCTGTTCGTCTGGTGCCCTACCACGCGATACGCTGATCGAACTCGTGGTCCGGTGCGGGTTGCGCTTGCGGATCGATGGCGTCCGATCCGCTGTCCTGCATCTCCCACAGCGGCGGACCGCGCGCCGGCATTAGACGCGGAGGCGAAGTCGGCTCGCCCAGATGACCCAGAATCTCCCGGATCACTGTCCCCTCGGTGATGAAGGCGATGATCTTCATCTCGCCGCCACGCTTCGGGCAAAGCAGGGGCAGCACCTCATAGATGCGCGCCAGCAGCAGTGCCCAGACGTAGCGCGCTGCTTGGCGATGCAGTGGCTCCGCTGGAGCCGCTTCCGGCGCAATCGACTCGACCGGCGTCGGTGCGGCGGCAATCTCGGTCGGCTGCGCCAGTGCGGTGACCGCATAGCGCAGGCGAGTTCGGCGCCAGCACCCCATAGGTGCGGTGCCGATGGCGGCGCGGCGGTGGAATCAGCACCGCCAGGCGATCAAGCAGTTGCATCGGCGTCAGCATCAGGCTGACGCTGCCACCCGGCCCCGGCTTCACGCATTTATCTTCGGTATGTTTCCAGCAGCACCCACTGCATTCTTGGTCAAAAACTCGCGCATCGTAAGGGTCCGCGAATCTCCGTCCCTGGACTGGGAGAGGACGAGCGTGGTTGGAACGGCTGAAACTGTAGCAGCCAGGCGGCACGGTCAAGGACTGGACTGCGCGTGGCCCGATGATGCGCTTGGCAGTTGGCTGGCAGTCCGACCGGCTGCCGGCCTGGGACCGCGGCGGGTTCGAAGCCGCTACGACGCATCTTCGCTATGGCGCCGCTCTCGGCGCACGCAAACCCGAGTCGATGCGAACGCCTATCGGGATCTGGATTTTGCCGGCTGCCGGACGACGGGCATGGCGGTTGAAATCGCGCGTTTGGCGGGCGCGGCTGGGCTTGCCTTGGCAACGGTCCTCGCGGCGGATTTGCGGCGCACTGCGGTGGCGCCGGCAGGCAGCAGGGTCCGCGCGGATGGTTTCAACGCTGATTTGTCCACTTTTCCCTTGGTCGCGGGTTTTGGCCGCGCAACTGCCTTCGCCGGCTTTTTCGTCGGCTTATTCGCCGGCACTCTCGCCGACCTTGCGGCCGCCGACTTCCTGTTGGGCACGGTAGCAGCAGACGCAGCCCCGGTTTTGCGGGCGACGGCTGCGGCGCTGATTGAAGAGATGTTTCGTGTTTTCGTGACGGCGGGCGTCTTGCGCGCCTTCCCGGCTGCGGGCGTGACGACCGGCAAAGCCGCGCCTGCCGCCATCTCGATGCCGAATACATCCGCCAATTGCGCATGCTCCAGCACGCGGTGGGCCGCAGGGCTCTTGCGGCGCGGCGCCAGGCCGGCGCCGGCCTGCGCCACCAGTTCCGCCGCATCGACATTGCGCAGTTTGAACAACAATTCCGGTTCATGATCCAGCCGCACACCAACGCCATACAGCACTGCGGCGACGTGCTTGCACATCGAAGCCCAGTCCGGGCAACTGCATTCGAAGCTGATTTCCTTCGGGGCGGGAAACAGGCCGGTGCCGGGCTTGCAGATGCGCGCCATCACCGCTTGCGAGAGCTTGCCGCGCAGCAACTCGATCACCGAATCTATCGAGCCGGCGCAGTCCGCGCCGATCGCCTTCCATTGACTTTGTGGTACCGCGCCGACCTTGACGACGGTCTTGTACAGGCTCGAGCCTGCCACCTGCGCGTTCACTTTCCCGCCTTCGATCTTGAGGTCGATCACCGAGCCGTTGCGCAGGTATGTGCGCCCGCGCGGCAAGCGGTTCGAGAAATCGCTGTAGCGCTCCAGGTTGTCGCACCAGGCGCGCCCCCAGAAAGTGGTGGCGATCTTGTTGCCTTGGGCGCGCACTGGCGACAGCGCCGCGCCGCTCTTGGCGGCCCGCGCGGCCGTGCGCTCAGCCCGGGCGCGACGCACTGCGACCGGAACATAGGGCTTCCACTCGTAATAACTCATTTGCCGTTCTCCCTTGCTTAGTTTGCCGTCGCGCTGTGAATGTCGAGCCTGACCAGATCGAGCAATTCACGGTCGTTCATTTCGGTCAGAAACTCCTCCGCCCCGGATTCAAGCACATCTTTGACAAGGCGCTGCTTGGACTCGATCAGGCGGTCGATACGGTCTTCGACGGTGCCGCGGCAGGTGAACTTGTGCACCAGCACGTTGTTCTTCTGGCCGATGCGAAAGGCGCGGTCGGTGGCCTGGTTTTCGACCGCCGGGTTCCACCAGCGGTCGAAGTGGATCACATGCGAGGCGGCGGTCAGGTTGAGGCCGGCGCCGCCGGCCTTGAGGGACAACACGAAGAACGGTACCAGCTCGTCTTCCTGGAAGCGCTTCACCCGCAGGCGCCGCGCCGTCACCGGCGTGCTGCCGTCGAGCACCAGGCCGGCGCGACCGAACACCGTGCCCAGAAAAGCCGCCAGCGGTTCGGTGGTCTCGCGAAATTGGGTGAACACCAGCAGCTTTTCCTGCCTTGACGCGACGACCTCGGCCAACTCGCGCAAGCGTGCGAACTTGCCGCTGTCTTCCGGCCGCCAGGCGGCGTCGCCCAGCCATTGCGAGGGGTGGTTGCAGATCTGCTTGAAGCGCATCAGGTAAGCGAGCACCAGGCCGCGCCGGCCCATGCCCTCGGCGTCTTCAAGCGCGGCGGCCAGTTCCTTGACGGCGCGCTGGTACAGCGCCGCCTGGGTCGGGCTTAGGTGGCACCAGGCCGTGACCTCGGTCTTGTCCGGCAGGTCGCTGATGACCCGCTTGTCGGTTTTCAGGCGGCGCAGGATGTACGGGCGCACCAGCGCGCGCAAGGGGCCGAACTGGCCGCGCTCGGCCAAGCGCTTTGAAAAGTCGCTGAACACCTTGCCCGAGCCGAGCAGGCCGGGATGGGTGAAATCGAATATCGACCAGAGGTCGGAGAGCCGGTTTTCGACCGGCGTCCCGGTCAGCGCGATACGGGTGCGCGCCTTGAGCTTTTTCACCTGCCGGGTCTGCAAGGCGCCCGGATTCTTGATCGCCTGCGCTTCATCGATCACCGCGATTTGCCAGTCCATTTCCGCCAAGGCGGGCGCGCGCAACAGCGAACCGTAACTGGTGACGACCAGATCGCATTGGCCCAGGCGCGCCGCATCGAGGCTGCGCATGTCGGCCGCCGGCAGCGCCGACGGGTGGGCGATGAGCACGGTCAGGCTGGGGGCGAAGCGTTCGGCTTCGGCGGCCCAGTTGGCGAGCAGGGACGCCGGTGCGACTAGCAGGCAGGGGCGGGGCCGATCGTTTTCGCGCTTGAGCACCAGCAGCAGTGCCAGAACCTGGATGGTTTTGCCCAGGCCCATGTCGTCGGCCAGGCAGGCGCCCAGGCCGAGCCGATGCAGCAGGTACAACCAGCGCACGCCGGCCTCCTGATACGGCCGCAGGGTCGCCTTGAGAGTGTCGCCGGGGTGGACGCGGGCCAGCCCCTCGGGCTCGCGCAGCCCCTTGAGCGTATCGGCCAGCCACGCGCCTGCCACCACTTGCGACCAGTCGACATCGGCTGCATCGGCCGCGCCGGCCGCGCGGTCCAGGGTGGCGCCTGCGAGGAGGTGCATCGCATCGGCCAAGGGCAAGCCATTCTTGGCCGAGGTTTCTATCGCCTCGAAGCGCGCCAGCAGGCGCTGCAAGCGTTGACTATCGACCTCGACCCAACGGCCGCGGATGAGCTGCAGACCCTCGCCGCCGGCCAACAGCGCCTTGATCTCGGCCGCGCTTAAGCGTTCACCGTCCAAGGTCAGTTCCATGTGGAAATCGAGCAGCGCGTCCTGCCCGAGCATGGAAGGCGGCGCGCTGCCGACCCGGGCCCCGACCCTGGGCCGCGACGGCTGGCCGCCGGCCCAGGCGCCGGGCATGCGCACGATGATGCCGGCCGCCTGGAGCGCGGGCACGTCGCGAAGAAACCGCCAGGCGTCGGCGCTGGTCCAGCGCAGTGCATGGTAGAGATCGCCCTCGGTCACCATCTCCTTGAGCCAGGCGCACTGTTCGGCCGCCCGCTGCACCGGCGACAGCAGGGACAAAAGGCGGGCTCGATCGCGCGCCCCGGAAAACTCTTCGAGCGCGCGCGACAGCGGCAGATGTTGCGCCTTGCCGTGGGCGGACAGTTGCGTGGCGTAGGTGGCGAGAAAGGCGAACGGCGCTTCTGGATCCTTGCGGTTTTCCGCCAGGTTGAAATGCACCCGGCCGACCTGGTGCCAGGCGGGGTTGCGGGCCTTGAGGAACGCCTGCAGGGTGTCGTTCGACGCTTCAAGCTCCGCCCGCAGGGCCGCATCCAAGGCGGACCACAGCGCGGTCAGCGTGTCCGGCGTCAAATACTCGGCGCCGCGCATCGGCGGCGCACTGGCGATCAGGGCATCGAGCGCGCCCGCGTCCGGCGCCGACACGGCCATGTCGCCGTCTTCGGGCGTCGCGCACAGCGCGGTGACATAGCGCGCCGCGAAATCGCGCCACCAGGCCCAGGCGGGAGGCAGGCTGG
>JAYVST010000048.1:0-3692 GCA_043775255.1 Burkholderiales bacterium | reverse complement strand
TCTGCCGTGTTCTGCGCCCTCTGGCTGCACCGCGTCCTTGCGCAGGCGGCGACGCCCGCGGCCCTGCGCTGGTTGAGCGCTCTTCAGTGCGCGGCGATCGTGTGGTCCACCATGGCTTCCATGCAGCATGTCGCGCTCGACGTGATGAGCGGCGCGGCTGCGGGACTGGCTTTTGCCTGGATGTCGCTGGTCCGGGTGCAGAATACGGCCTGAAGCGCCAGCAGCGAACCGGCGACAATCCGGTGTTGGATCCGATTTCGCCATGCTCTCCACACGCGCCATCTTCCTCGACCTCGAAACCACCGGCCTGTCGCCGCAGGACGACCGTATCACCGAGATCGGCGCGATCATCCGGGAAGAGGACAAGCCGGTGCGCGAATGGTCCACGCTGGTGCGGCCGGCGAAGCCGATGCTGCTCCTGCGCTCATCAGTGCCGCTACGCTGGCGCTGAGCAGGTCGTCGAACTCCTGAGCATGGGTGATTCGAAAGTCGGTCAGGCTGTGGTGGTTTACTTGCACACCGCCGCTGATCCAGCGATAGGCGTCGTGCGACAGAGCCAGCCGCGCAATCTCCCGCCCGCGTCCTTCGCCCTCCAGCGTCGCGTAGAGCCACAGCGCAAACAGTATCTCCGGGGAGATTCCGCTGCGCCCTTTGCCGCCTTCGCGCACTTTGATGCCGGCAACCATGCCGCTCAGGTCTTGTTGCTCGACCCACGACCACACCAGCCGCGCCCGATGTCCGGGCGCCGGCAGCGATTCGAGATCCATCGGTCGCAATTCAACTTGGCTCCGGTTGGGCATCACCACGCGCGCAGGACCCAGTGTCGCGGTTTTCTCCGCCTTTTCCGCCTTGCGCTCCGCCCCTCTTGGTTGCGGCACTTCGTCGAACAATTCGTCCCAGTCACTCATCGTCGCCTCGCTCGCATTGCTTTTCATGTCTCCATGACGTCCCGCGCTCAACTTCGCTGCCGTAAATACGGATTATTTTCACAGCCTCTCAGTGCGCGGGCCGTGGCGTTGGTCTACAACTGGTGGAGGTGGTATGTGCGCCTGGCGCATCCCAAGACCCGCCTGCAAGCCATCACCAGCCGTCCCAAGCTGCTCAGCGCCGTGGGACGCTTGACCCGCCACGCCGGCCGGACCAGGCTCTTGCTCACGATGACGCACGAAGCGGCGGCGCAGATCAAGACTCTCGTCCTCAACATGCGTACCAGTCTGCGTCATATTCAAACAAACGCACCGCAGTTGTCGAAATCCCATTACTGGGGCTCCTTGGTGCGTTACATCATCACAAAAATCCTGGCCTTCAAGCCCAAGCCAAACCTCGGATTGCCCGCTTTAGCTTCCGGCTAACTGAGGAAAATAGGTTTATTCTGCCCGGCCCGATCTCGGGCCTGCGCGCCGCCCTCCGGGAGTACGGCTGTGCCGCTCGTCCCGTCCTTGAACCGCTCGCTACGAAATCTTCGCAGATTCCGGGGTGGAAAACGGACAGGTCTGGCGCCGATGCGGGATTCCGCCGGATAATGGCGTTCCCGTCGGCGCCGCAAGCGCCGGCCCCGCGAACACTAGCCAACGACCGGCGCATTCGCGATCCCGACTCGAACGTGGCGCAACGTGGCACAATTTTGCATGGCAAATGAAAAACAATGGGCGTTTCCGGACGCCTTGCAACCCAAGCGCGACGAGGTCGCGTTCGATCTCGACCGCGCGCTCGATGCCATGCTGCTGTTGCGCGCCGAAATCCCGGATGAGGCATTCACTGCGGGCCTCTTGGGTACCGAGCGTGCCGGCTACGGCGTGGTGATTGGCGATGACGGTCTGGTATTGACCATCGGCTATCTGGTTACCGAGGCGCGCACCCTCTGGCTGACCACCAATCGAGGCACGACCTTGCAGGCTACCGTGCTGGCTTATGACCAGGCCACCGGCTTCGGTCTGGTCCAGCCGCTCGGCCGCCTTGGCTTGGCGCCGCTACCCATCGGCAGCACTGCCAACGCGGAACCGGGCGATACTTTGTATGTGCTGGGGCATGGTGGCCGACCGCATGCCCTCAAAACCAGCCTGGTGGCCAAGCGCGAGTTCGCCGGCTATTGGGAATACCTGCTCGATGAAGCCCTTTTCACCGCTCCGGCGCATCCGCAATGGGGGGGCACCGCACTGCTGGACGAGGAGGGGCGCCTGATCGGCCTGGGTTCGTTGCTGGTGCAGGAACAGGACGCAAACGGCGGCGAAGCGCGCCAGATCAACATGTTCGTGCCGATCGACCTGCTGTCGCCACTGTTGCCGGCCCTGCGAGCCACCGGCGCCAGCGGATTGCCGCCGCGGCCCTGGTTGGGTATGTATGCACAAGAATCCGAGGGACGCCTGGTGGTCGGCGGCGTATCTGCGGGCGGACCGGCCGATCGGGCCGGCGTCAAGCCTGGTGACCTCGTGATCGGTCTGGGCGAGGAGCGCGTCAAGGAACTAGCGACGCTGTTTCGCCGCATCTGGGCCCTTGGGCCGGCCGGTGTCGAGGTGCCGCTGCTGCTCTCGCGCGAAGGCGATGTGCTGCGGGTGCGGATCCGGTCGGCAGATCGCAGCGACCTGTTGTGGAAGCCGCGCCTGCATTAAATGCCGGCTGCGAACGCGCCATGGCGGTGCACGCACCAGGATGCGAATTTTTTCTGCGCAAGGCGCGCGGCCGGAGTATATTTTTCAGCAGGCGGGCAACCTCCGACCCCGTGCTACACATGACTATGTCCTTATTTGTCCATTGACGTCCCATGCAATCGAATTCCGACAACGAAGCCACCGGTGAACGCTTCATGCGTTTTCACGCGTTGTACCGCGAGGTCGTAGGCAGCGAATTCGATGCGCTCGAATTCGCCGAGGACGACCTCTACGCCTTTCAAGTGCTTGATCGCGCGTTCCGCTCGGACAATCAGGATTTGCGCAACATGGCCGCCCACCTGCAAACGCAGCGTGAAGCCGCGCTCGAAACCATCACCATGCGCGCGACCGAAATCAACGAGAGCACGCGCCGGCTCAAGACGCTGGAGCTGAAAGTGCTGGAACAGAAAGGCGAATTGGGCAACCTGCCTGCCGGCGCCAACACTCCCGATCTGGAGGTTGCGTTCCAGCCGCCGCCTGCCGATGCGCCTGTGGCGCCGCTCGAAGAGACGAAGCCGGCCAAGTCGCGCGCCCGCAAGAGCTGGTTCAGCTAGCAGCCGTCGGACTTGGCAGCTGCGCTTCGGGCGCGCCCGAGGCGGGTTTCAGAAGCGGCTCAAGCGGCGACCTTGAGGACGATCTTGCCGATCTGGGTGTTTGACTCCATCGTTTCGCGCGCCGCAGGTAGCTGATCGAAGGCGAACACGCGGTCGATGACCGGCTTCATCGTGCCGCTTGCATAGTGCGGCCAGACATCGCGCACGAAGTCCGCGACGGTGGCGGCACGTTCGGCCAGCGGACGCAGCTTGTTGGAAACGCCGAATATGCGCAGGCGCTTGGAATGAATCGCCTCCAGGTCCGCCTTTGCCGACAGGGTGTTGTCTACATACCCGACGATGCCCAAGCGCCCACGGTAGGCGAGCGACGCGATGGCGTCGGCAAAGGCGGTGCCGCCGACATTGTTGATCGCCAGCTTGACGCCCTTGCCGCCGGTGATGCGCTGCACATCCTCGGCGAAGCCGGCGCCGCGCACCGGAATGCCGTGGG
>JAYVST010000047.1:0-11582 GCA_043775255.1 Burkholderiales bacterium | reverse complement strand
GGTGGACATATACGCCCACGGGGCGGTGGCCGCTACGCCAAAGGGGCCTGCCCTCTCAGCCGTCCGCGTTGATCCTCGCGGTAAGCCGGCCCAGCACGGCCTCGGCTTGCGCGTTGTCGACCTGGCAGGTGCCTGCGGCAAGGTGTCCGCCGCCGCCGTGTTCAAGCATCAGCGCGCCTACGTTTGTCTTGCTGCTGCGGTCGAGAATCGACTTGCCGGTCGCTAGTACGGTGTTCTGCTTTTGCACGCCCCACATCACGTGGATGGAGATGTTGGCCTCGGGGAACAGCGCGTAGATCATGAAGCGGTTGGTGGCCCATATCGTTTCTTCGGCGCGTAGATCCAGCACCACGAGGTTGCCATGCAGGGTGGCGCAGCGCCGGATCTGCGCCTTGGCGCGTTCGGCATGCTCGAAATAGAGCGTCACCCGCTCCTGCACGTCGGGCAGCGCGAGGATCTGCTCGATGTCGTGATCCCTGCAATATTCGATCAAATCCATCATCAGGGCATAGTTGCCGATGCGGAAGTCGCGGAAACGGCCAAGGCCGGTGCGCGCGTCCATCAGATAGTTGAGCAGCACCCAGCCGCGCGGATCGAGAACCTCCTCGCGCGTGTATTGCGCCGAGTCGGCCTTGTCGACGGCCAGCATCATTTCGTCGTTGATGCGCGGAAATGCAGCCTGCGCTCCGTAGTGGTTGTAGACCACCCGTGCCGCCGACGGCGCTTCGACTTCGATGATGTGGTTGCCGGGCTTGCCGGTGTTGCGAATGCTCTCCGAACTATGGTGGTCGAACGCGAGGTGCGCTCCGGGCACATAGGGCAGGTTGGTCGTGATGTCGCGGTCGCCTACCTCGATTTTGCCGTCCTGCATGTCCTTGGGGTGCACGAACTTGATGTCGTCGATCAGGTTCATTTCATTGAGAAGCACGGCGCAGACGAGGCCGTCGAAATCGCTGCGGGTGATGAGGCGGTACTTTTGCGGGCTCATGGATCAATTCCTTCCGGGGTTCGAGGGACGCCGGCCGAGGCTGGGCCGGCGGCGGCGGCGCCGGCGCGGTTCCGCGGCGCAAGTCGGTTTACGGCAGCCGATCGCAAAGCTGAATGGCGCCATCCGCTTTGCCGCTTGTGCGTCGCGTGGCGTAGCAGGGCCGGGCGTCAAGTCGGACAGGCCGCAAGTGTGCCGGTGCTGCAAAGCGCGAAACGGATCGGAAGGTGATCGGGCCCCATGGTGAAGGTGAAGCGCTGGGCAACAGTGTCGGCCGCCGTTTCCACCTCGAGGTTGAATTGCGCCTTGGTCATCGCTGCGACTGGCATCGGGCGCGTTGTCGCCAATGGTTCGGGCTGCGCCCGGGTGCCGGTGAATTACTCGGTGGTGACCAAGTAATTCAGAGGGGAATCGGTCTGGGAACTTCACCCACCAACGCTTTCCGGCCGGCGCCTATGATGGCGCCGGCTTTGTTTTCAGCCCGGCGTCATCCCCTTGGCCTTGATGATGGCCGCCGCCTCAGGTGACTTCAGGTAGGCCATGAAGGCTTGCGCTGCGCCCGGAACTTTGGTCGCCACCGAGGTACTGCCGACGTAGATCACTGCGTCCTGCACCTCATTCGGAATCGGCCCAACGATGTCCAGCCGCGTGTCGTTCATCAGCACGTTGAGGGTGAAGATAGCGATTTGTGCGTCGCCCTTGGCCACCGTTTCGGTGATGCCCGACACTGTGGTTTGCGCGCGCAGGTTTGTCTTCATTTGCTCGGTGACGCCGAGCTTGGCGTAGATCTTGTCGAGCTTGGCGCCGGTGGCGCTGGCCGGCAGCGAGGACACGCCCTTGGCGCTCAGCAAGGTTTGTTTCAACGCCGCCGCGGTGCTGATGTCCGGCTTGGCGGCGCCCTTCTTTACGGCTACGCCGATATCGACCTTGGCAATGGCGGGTGGCGTGCCGCCGGCAAAGCGGCCGCGCGTGGCGTCCACACCGATCACGCCGTCCGGCGTGATGATGACGTCGAACGGTTGCGCCGACATAACGATCAACTGCGGCGCGGTGCCGTAGCTCGCAACGATCTTGGTGCCGGTTTTGGCTTCGTACGCCGCGGCGATCGCTTTGAGTGGTTCCAGAAATCCGCCGCCTGCGATGACGGTCAGTTGCCCGCCCTGCGGCGCGCTCGTCGCGCACGCTGCGAGCGCGATGCAACCCAATATTGATACGGCAGTTGTTCTCATATGCACTCCAGGTTGATTGCGGTCGCGAGGCCAATGGTAAATTGAAACGGATCGTTGCGTCCTGATCGACGTACCATCGATGGCCGACTCCCGCCCGTCGTGAAACGCCGCTTTTCAGCAATCAACCTTCGTTGGGTTACATTTGCGCCATCCAGGTGCATGTTGCCTGTGTTCATCCAACGGGGGTACGTAGTGAGAATCCGACTGACACTGGCTGTCGTTTTTCTTTCGCTCCCCCTGTGTGGAGCAGCAGCCGCGCAAACGTGGCCCGAGCGCTCCGTACGCTTTCTGGTCGGCTTCGCCGCCGGCGGGCCGACCGACTTAGCCGCGCGCACCTTCGCTGCGAAGATGAGCGAGGTGTGGGGCCAGCAGATGGTGGTGGAGAACCGCGGCGGCGCCGGCGGCATGGTCGCAGCGGAGGCGGCCTCCAAGGCGGCCGGCGACGGCTACACATTGCTCCTGTGCGGCATTGCGCACGCGATCTCGCCAGGGCTCTACAAGAAGCTGCCCTACGATTCGAAGCGCGACTTCGCGCCGGTCTCGATGATCGGCACCACGCCGAACATCCTGGTGGTCAACCCGGCGGTACCGGCGAAGACGCTGGGCGAATTCATCAGCTACCTCAAGGCCAATCCGGGCCGCGCCAATTACGGCTCGTCCGGCATCGGCGCCTCGCCGCACCTGACCATGGAGTTGTTCAAGGCCGCCGCCGGCGTGGAGCTGGTGCACGTGCCGTACAAAGGCTCGTCGATGGCGATGTCCGATCTGTATGGCGGCAACATCATTGCCTTCTTCGACAACCTGCCGGCGCAGATCGGGTCGGTCAAGTCGGGCAAGCTGCGCGCACTGGGCGTCACCAGTGCCAAGCGCAGCGCCCTGCTGCCGGAGGTGCCGACCATTGCCGAGGGTGGCCTGCCCGGCTTCGAGGTCGTGGTGTGGTACGGCCTGTGCGCGCCATCGGCGACACCCAAGCCGCTGCAGGCGAAGATCGAGGCGGACATGATCAAGGCGCTGGGCTCGGCCGACCTGCAAAAGCGCCTGTTCGAGCAGGGCGTTGAAGCCCAGCCGATGTCTTCCGCGCAGTTCGCCGCCTACGTGCAGGCGGAAACCGAGAAGTGGGCGAGGGCAATCAAGGCGGCAGGAATCCAGCAGGAATGAAACCCGGCGCCGACGCGGCCGTGGTCGGAGCAACACGGCGCCGACGCGGCCGTGGTCGGAGCGTAGGCGCCGGCTTCATCCTTTTTTCGGTGTGCCCGCTTCGCCCAGATCCCAGAACACGCCGGCCATGATGGCGAGGGCCTGGCGCGCCACCGGCGCCAGCAGGTGTTCGTTGGGCGCATGTTGCGAACAGGCGGCGTAGGAATGCGGAATCCACACCGTCGGCAGGCCGAGGTCCTCGGAAAACACGTCGTTAGGCAATGAGCCGCCCAGGTTGGGCAGGATCGCCGGGGCGATGCCGGTGGTTTTTTGGATCGAGGCGGCGGTCCATTGCACCCACGGATGTTCCGGGTCGAGCCGGGTGGCGGCGAACAGGCTGTCGCGCGCCTGCGTGAGCTTCACCATCGAAAAGCCATGGGCGTCGAGGTGGCGTCGGAGCGAGGGCAGGATGTCTTGCGCATCGATGCCGACGACATAGCGCAACTGGCAATGCGCGCTCGCGCGCGGCGGGATGGCGTTGACCGGTTTGTCCGGATTGCCGGTGACAAAGGTCAGCACCTCGAAGCTGCACCAGCCGACCACCCGCTCGGCCGGGGTCAGGCCGGGTTCGCCCCAGCCGGCATCAACGGCCGGGCCGTCCGCACCGCCCTCGACGTCGAGGCCGGCCAATGCCTTGCGCACCGAGGGTGTGAGTGAATCGGGGCGCCATTCGGGCACGCGGATGGAACCGTGGGCGTCGGTGATCGAGGCGATCGCATGCGCGAGCACGATGCCGGGGTTGGCGATCAGGCCGCCCCAGTTGCCCGAGTGATGGCCGCCTTCACGCAGATCGACGAGCAGATCGAAGTTGAGTGCACCGCGGGTGCCGAGAAAAATCGTCGGCCGCGTGGGCGTCAGGCGCGGCCCGTCGGAGGCGATAAGCACGTCGGCAGCGAAGCGTTGCCGGTGTGCCGCGCACACGTCGCGCAGGCCCGGCGAGCCTGTCTCTTCGCCGGTTTCAAGAAGAACCTTGAGGTTGAAACCCAGCCGACCCCTGCGTTCAAGCACTGCCGCCAGCGCGGCCAGGTTGATGCTGTGCTGGCCCTTGTTGTCGGCGCTGCCGCGGCCGTAAAGCCGCTCGCCTTCGCGGGTCAAGGTCCACGGGTCGAGACCGGCGCGCCATTGGCCCTCCTGGCCGCGAATCACGTCGCCGTGGCCGTAGCTGAAGACTGTGACAAACGCAGGGTCCTCGATAAGCTCTGCAAACAGGAGCGGGCCGCCGCCTTCGACAGGGTTTGGCAACGCCGTGCATGCAAAGCCCAGCTTCTCCAGGCTGGGCCGCATTTCGTTTTCGAGATACGCGACGAGGTCGTGCTGCCGCGCGGGATTCTGGCTTTCGGTCTTGAAGGCCACGCGTCGCGCCAGGTCGGTGAAAAAGCCGCCGTCGTCGAAGTGGCGTTCGACTGCACGTATCGATTCGATTCTGCTCATGTCGAGGTTCCGCAGATAAGTTTCGGGTCACGCGGATTCGCGTAGCGCGGCAGCTTCTGCGCCGTTCAGCGCGGCCCGCCCTTGACGCCTGTCTGTTTGCGCCAGTCATCGTCGCGCGGCATGCTTGGATTCGCGGGCCGGGTGTCGTAATAGGGAATCAGCGGCACATACAGTCCGTAGAGCCGGCGCAGCTCCTTGATCGGCTCGTCATGTTCGTCGGCGCGCAGATCGACCCAGGCATAGGACTTCCGGTTGACCACCAGCAACGCGGCCGAATGCTGGCCGGCCACCTGGCCGCCGGCATCGCGTCCGGCCTCGAGCGCGCGCACCAGCCGTTCGGCGAGTTCTTCGCCGTCGGCGCGTCCGTAGGCTTCGCCCATCGCGGTGACGGTGCGTTCGCTGGTCAGGCGATTGCCCAAGGCGACAAAGCCGGCGCCTGCGACATGGCCCTTCCAGTCCTCGTTGTCGGCGCCGGTGTGCGCGGCGACGCGGCCGTCTTGGTCCACCACGGCGATCTGGCGCCAGCGCATGTTCTCGGCGCCGTCGCTGTCGGCGATCTCGCGCAGAACCTTGCCGGCCGAATAGCCGGTTTCCAGCAACCTGAGCCCGAACGGGCCGAGCCGCGGGTCACCGTTGGCCTGCACCACGAGTCCGCCGATACCGGCCTTGAGAAACGGGCATTTGGCGCCGATGGCCATCGGACGTGTCGCGATGGCGATGCCGAACATGCCGGTTTGCGCGCAGCGCGCGATGATCGAAAAAGTCATTTCAGTTTCCGCATTCAGTTTCCTTTGATGTCGGCCGCCTTGACCACGCCGGCCCACTTGGGAATTTCCTTGCGCCAGAATTCACGAAACTCGTCCGGCCCCATGCCCGCACCCTCGGCGCCCAGCGCCGCCATGCGGCCCTTCAGGTCCGGCGCGGCGAGCGCCCTGGCGATCTCCGCGTGCAGGCGCAAGACCACCGGGCGCGGCGTGCCGGCCGGCACGAACACGCCGAACCAGACGCTGGCGTCGTAGCCGGGCAGGCCGGCCTCGGCGACGGTGGGCAGGTCCGGCAGGGCAACCGAGCGTGTTGCAGGCGTGACCGCCAGCGCGCGCAGGCGACCGGCCTGGATGTGCGGCAGCAGGGCGGGAATGTTGTCGAACGCCAGTTGCACCTGCCCGGCGAGCAATTCGGCCAGCGCGGGCGCGGTGCCCTTGTAGGGGATGTGAACCATGTTGACGCCGGCCATCACCTTGAACAACTCCGCCGACAGGTGCTGCGACGTGCCGTTGCCGGCGGAGGCGAAATTGAGCGTGCCCGGACGCTGCTTCGCCAGCGCGATCAGTTCCCGCACCGAGGTGACCGGCAGTGACGGATTGACCACCAGCACATTCGGGACCACCGCCACCAGGGTCACGGCATCGAAGTCGCGCAGCGGGTCGTAGGGCAGGTTGGGATTCAGGCTGGGAGCGATCGCGTGGGTGGGCGAACTGCCGAGGGTCAGCACATAGCCATCCGCGGGCGCCTTGGCGACCGCCTCGGTGCCGATCGCGCCGGCAGCGCCGGGGCGGTTCTCGACCACCACCGGCTGGCCGAACGCCTCGGTCAGTTTCTGCGCGATGGCGCGCGAAAAGATGTCGTTCGCGCCGCCCGGCGGCCAGGGGCTGACCCAGCGCACCGGTTTGGCGGGATAGGGTTGCGCCACGGCCGCGCCGCCTGCGCAGCCCAGCATCGATGCCGCGAGAACCGCGCGGGTCCAGATAGCCGCAAGCCGCATTCACACCCTCCCAGACAACATCATGCGCGAACCGATGGTTGCGCGCGTTGCCGCCCAATATTAGCGTGCGCGCGGCGGGCAGGTTCGGGACACCCTCATGGTGCGGCTGGACGAATCCTTCGAGGGCGTGGCGCCAATGCGGGGCGGGATCGACGGTTGGCGTCCCGCTTTGCGCACTTCGGCGCGTTGATCGAGCCGCGCTACGTGGCGCGTTGATGGACGCGCGCGACACGGCGCGTCGATGGACGAGCGCTACGCAACCCGCGCAAGCCCGCCACTACAATCCGCGCATGCGAGGTGCGAAATGAGCGGGTTTGTCCAGTCGGTATTGCATAGCCTCAAAGCGGGCGCGCGCGGCGCCCTGCTGCTGGCGCCGGAGGTGCGCGCTGTCGGCGCCACGCCCGGTGTGCTGGTCGCGCTGGTCGCGCTCTCGCTGGGGGTGACCATCGCAACCCAGGCGATCCACTACGGCGTACCGGGCCGGCTCAATCTCTGGGGCGTGCGCGGTGCGCTGTTCGACTTGCCGCTGGTCCTCCTGGCGGGCTGGTGGGCGGCGCGGGTCTCGCTCATGGGCATCGGGCCCTTGTCGCTGCCGGTGGCCTTGACAAGCATGGGCATTTTCATCGAGCTCGTGTTTCTGGCAGCCACGCCGGCCCTGCAAGCGCGCCCCGAATGGTTGGTCACCGCGTACTCAGGCGTGCTCGTGTGGTGGTGGGTCGGAGCAGCCAGATTGCTCGCGCGCTTCACCGGGCGCGCGCCACGGGCGAACTGGCCCGGCCTGTTGCTGCTGCTGCTGATATGCCTTGCTTCCTTTCTGCCGGCGACGCCGCTCTGGCGCGCCGACCCGAAAGACGACGAGCGCGGGCGCCACAAGGCGTCGATCGAGCGCGAGGACGCCTTTCACGCACAGGCGCACCTGCTTGACCAGGCGATTGAAAAGCTGTTGCCGCAGCGCGCCGGCGTCGAAGACCTGTATTTCGTCGGGTTCGCCTCGCATGCGTCGCAGGATGTGTTCCGCAAGGAGCTCGGGGTCATTGGGCCGCTGATGCGCCAGCGCTTCGATACCGAAGGGCGTTCGCTCGAACTGGTCAACAACCCGGCCACGGTATTGACCCGGCCGCTGGCCACGCAGACCAACCTGCGCCGCGCGCTCAAGGCTATCGGCGCGCGCATGGACCGCGAGGAAGATGTGGCCGTGCTCTACCTCACCTCGCACGGCAGCCGCACGCATGAGATCGACATCACCTTCTGGCCGCTCGAACTCGAGCCGATCACGCCCGCTTCGCTCAAGCGCATGCTCGATGATGCCGGCATCAAGTGGCGCGTGGTGATCGTCTCGGCTTGCTATGCGGGCGGCTACATCGAGCCCCTCAAGGGCGACACCACCCTGGTGATGACGGCCGCAGACGCCACGCACCAGTCCTTCGGCTGCTCGAGCGAATCGTCGTTCACCTATTTCGGCCGCGCCCTGTTCGACGAGGAATTGCGCCGCACACGCTCGTTTCCGCAGGCCTTCGAGCGCGCGATCGTGTCAATCCGGCAGCGCGAAAATGAACAGAAATTCGAGCATTCGAATCCGCAGATTTCCACGGGCAGGCTGATCGCGGAAAAGTTGAAGCGCATCGAGGCCCGGCTGGAACAGCCCGCGCGGCCCTGAGCGAGGGCAGTCGGCCGATGCAGGCGCATCGCGGGAATGCCGATGGCCTTGAGCGCGGCCGCGTGCAGGTTCAGGAAGTGTACGCCCGGCGTACGCTGCGCCAGAGGGTTGCGCGCATGCGGGTTGCATGCATGCGTTGTTTGTCAGGCAGGTGGCGCCGCACATCAGGGCCAGATGCCGCGCGCACAGTGCGCCGAATCGACAGCGCATGCAAACCCGGGGATGGCGCGGAGTAGACTTTGGCTGCTGGCCGCGCATCCGGCTAAAAAGGAAAAGTCGCATGATTCGCATTGCATTGATCACCCTCTTCCTTGCCTCATCCGCCCTGGCGCAGGACTGGCCGCAAAAGCAGATCCGCATCATCGTGCCGTTCGCGCCGGGCGGCATCGCCGACACCAGTTCGCGCGCCATCGGCGAGAAGCTCGGCGCGCGCCTGGGCCAGACGGTCCTGATCGAAAACCGCACCGGCGCCGGCGGCAATATCGGCACCGAAATGGTCGCCAAGAGCGCACCCGACGGCTACACGCTGCTGCTGGGCTTCGACGGCACCCTGGTGGTCAACCCGCATACCCACAGCAAGCTGCCGTTCGATACATTGCGCGATTTCCAGCCCGTCACCAAGCTGGGCGACGCGGCGCTGATCGTCGTCGCGCATCCAACGGTGGCCGCCGGCAATCTGCGCGAGCTGATCGCCCAGGCGAAAGCCAAACCGGGCAGCTTCAGCTACGGCACAGCCGGCGCCGGCACCACGCCGCATCTGGTGGGCGAGATGATCAACCTGCGCGCCGGCACCGATTTTCAGCATGTGCCCTACAAGGGCGGCGGCCAGGCCATCGGCGACGTGGTCGGCGGGCAGATTCAACTGGTGCTCACCGCAGTGGCGACTTCGCAGCAGTTCCTCAAGGCGGGCAAGCTCAAGGGCCTGGGCATCTCCAGCGCCAAGCGGGTGTCCTCGGTGCCTGACGTGCCCACCTTCATCGAAAGCGGCTTGGACGGCATGGTGGTCAATTCGTGGACCGGCATCCTCGCGCCCAGGGGCACGCTGCGGCCGATCGTCGACCGGCTGCAACGCGAGATCGCCGCCGTGCTGGCCGATCCGGAGGTGCGTGAGCGCTATGCGGTCCTCGGCATCGAGCCGTCCGGCAATACGCCCGACGAATACGCCGCGCAGATCCGCGTCGACCTCGCGCAATGGGGGCCGATCGCCAGGCGGGCCAATATCAGGGTCGATTAGTCGCACCGCGTCGCACAGCGTCGCACAGCTTCACACAGCCGCGCAACGCGCGCGGAACGCTTTCTGCGGCAGACGTCAGGCGTTAGCCGGTGACCTCAACGCGCGGTCACCGGTTTGACAGCAAGGGCGCCGCTCGCATGCCGGGCGATGGCGCGCGCCCGCCGGTCGGCCTTAAAATGCGCTTGACCGGCCAAGAGCATCTCAAACACAGCACGAGAGGAGAAACGATGAGCCACTGGCGCGGCTACCCCGTCGCATCCATGCGCGTGGAAGCGCATTTCGGCGATCGTGTGACGCGCTGCTTCAGCGACCGTCCCGCCAGCATGCATGCGATGCTGGAGTCTGCGGTCGCACGGCACGGGGAACGCGAGGCACTGGTCTTCGAGGGCCGGCGCTGGACCTGGCGCGCACTCGACGCCGAGGTCGCGCAGGTCGCGGCGGGGCTGGCGGCACGCGGTGTCGGGCGCGCAGACCGCGTGCTGCTCCTCCTGGGCAACCTGCCGGAATTCATCTTCACCCTGTATGCCACGCAGCGCGTGGGCGCGATCGCCGTGCCGGTCAGCGTGCGCGAGCAGAAGCCGGGGCTGGAATTCATCGCCAACCAGTGCGGCGCGAAGCTTGTCGTGCATGAGGCGGCGCTCTCCGAGCGGGTGCCGGATACCGTGGCCTGCCCGGCATTGCAGGGGCGCGTGGCGGTGGGTGCGGCAAGTGCTGCGGAAGATTTCGCAAGCCTCAAGCGGCACGGCGCGCAGGTCGCGGCGGCGCCCGTCACCGAGGAAGACACCGCACTCATCCTCTACACCTCGGGCACCACCGGCCGGCCCAAGGGCGCGATGCTGACGCATTTCAATATCGTCCATTCGGTGATGCACTTCGAGGCCTGCATGCGCCTGACGCACGCGGACCGCTCGGCGCTGGTGGTACCGGCCAGCCACGTGACCGGGACTTTGGCCATGATCGCCACAATGCTGCGCGTGGGCGGCGCCCTGGTGATGCTGCGTGAATTCAAGGCGGCGGCCTTCATCGCCGCCGCAGCGCGCGAAAAGATCACCCACACCATCATGGTGCCGGCGATGTACAACCTGATGCTGCTGCAGCCGGAATTCGGCGCCGCCGACCTCTCCGCCTGGCGCGTCGGCGGCTATGGCGGCGCGCCCATGCCGGTGGCCACCATCGATGCGCTGGCCGTCAAGCTGCCCGGCCTGACCCAGACCAACGCCTACGGCGCCACCGAGACCACCTCGCCGGTAACGGTGATGCCCGAGGGCGAAACGCGCGGCCATGCCGATACCGTCGGCGTCACCGTTCCCTGCGGCCATGTGCTGGTGGTCGATGACAACGGCGTACAGGTAGCGCCGGGCGCGACCGGCGAGCTGTGGATCGGCGGCCCGATGATCGTCAAGGGCTACTGGGACAACCCGGAGGCGAGCGCACGCGAATTCACCGCCGGCTACTGGCATTCCGGCGATCTCGGTTCGATCGATGCCGAAGGCCACGTGCGCGTGTTCGACCGCAAGAAGGACATGCTCAACCGCGGCGGCTTCAAGATCTACAGCGTCGAAGTCGAGAACACCATGCAGGGCTTTCCCGGCGTGGTCGAGGCGGCGGTGGTCGGCAAGCCCTGCCCGGTGCTGGGCGAACGGGTGCATGCGTTCGTGCATGCGCCGGGCGCCAGCGTCACGCAAAAGGACTTGCAGGCGTTTTGCGCCGCGCGTCTGGCGGACTACAAGGTGCCGGAGTCGATCACCTTTACCGACGCGCCGTTGCCGCGCAATCCCAATGGCAAGCTGATGAAGCGGCTGTTGCGCGAGAAACTTCCGGGGTAGGCAGGGGCGACCGCGCCGCGCCGCCCCCTCGCCCTCCCGCCCCGCCGCCCCGCCGCCCCGCCGCCCCCCTACTCGCCCGCCTTGATCTTGTTGTCGCGCACCACTGCGGCCCAGCGGTTGACCTCGCCGGCGACAAACCTGCCCAGTTCATCCGCGGTGGAGGCGCTGACCACCACACCCATCTGCACCATTCGTTCCTGCACTGCCGGAATCCTGAGGGCCTTGGCGAGTTCGGCATTCATGCGTGAAATGATCGCCGCC